>JAUMXJ010000030.1:813-9238 GCA_030529205.1 Bacillota bacterium
GCAATTTGTCGATTCTGATATATCACGGGAGTAAACAGCATCATCGAGTCCTGATTCCCGATGCGATACTTATACCAAAAATACTTCTCTCCGCGGTCAGCCAGACGATTCCTGACATACTTGATCAATTGCAGATTGTCGGCACTTTGCTTTGTAAACGAGACGCCCCATCGATCGGAAAGCGCCAACTTCATGTCCAATGCCAAAGACATATCTCCCGAGACAATGGTATAACTGCCTTCTGCCGAAATTGCGGAACGGTTGTTGCTGTTTCGTATGTAGACGCTGTCGCTCCCCGCATCCACTTCGTTTAAAACGATCAAACCTCCTGAAGCGTCGAGGTATCCGATTGTTTCTTTCAGTTTCTCTCCGAGCATGACATCGATATGACGCACGTCCTTTACATAGTTCTCTATGATTACTTTCTTCAACTGGTCGATGGTTCTCGTATTGCTCCATCTGTCCAACATGACATTTTCAATCTCGGAGCGCTTTTGTTCCACTTTCCCGTAGTAATACTTGTAATTGTTGCGTTCGAGCTCTCCCGCAATATCCGTCACCAATAAACCGCCGATAAAGAACAGCAAAAGTACCACCGCAAGTACGAGGTACGATGCAAATACATATGCAAACAACGGTTTTTTATTTTGCCTGGACATGGTCACCCTTCTGTTATCAATTCTGTACTACTTTTTTACTGCGCTGCCGATGACTTCGTTCAAGTTCTGAAACCACAACTCAAACGCCTCATCGCTTTCTAATTGTGCCGAAGCTTCCTCGCTGCTCATGCCCGAATCAAGAAGACGCATATATTCATCCCTTCCGGTCTTCCAGGTATCGTTGAGATACCTGCTGAGTGCGGAGCGTATCGACTCGTAGTTCTCGGTCGGTGTAGGCTCATACACTTCATTCTGCTCGAACAAATCAATCAGCATCGTAAAAGTGTCCGCCGTCAATTTTTCTATTTTACCATTACTGTAAGCGCTCACAATTTTATTTTTATTAAAAACGGACTTCAAAGCGGGCATGTAGGATTTTTTGACGGCAAAATCGAGTGCGTTTTCCTCATTGGTCAACCATTTCAAAAACGCAACCGAAGCTACAACCGACTTGTCGGAACGCTTATAACCGAAAACGCCGCCGCCCTGTATCAACATACGCTGCGTGGTGCCCTCAAATTTCGGAAGCGCCGCGACCTTTGCGTCAATCGGAATCATCCCGTTCTCACCTTGAATTTCTTTCGGAAAAAAAGGTGCGCTGGAAGTGGAACTTTGTCCGACAAGCGTATGGCCCAGTCGAATATCATCGGTAACATACTTATTCTTGTTGTCGTAATAGCCTTTTACATACGGAATATACACATGTTGATAAAACCTGCGAAAAGATTCCTTATCGAGATCCACGACTTCTTTTCCGTCTTCAAAGCGTGTAATGTCATGTCCCATTTCCGCCATACAGATCCACGCTAGATTGACCAGTGCGTTCGCACCGAAGAGCACCTTCCCGTCATGCGGCTCTTCTGTGAGAGAATCGGTGTACTCATAATACCTCTTTGCCGCCGCAGCAAGGCTTTCATAGGTTTTTAAATCATCGTAACTCAAAATGCCCTTGGCCACAAATTCATCAAATGCCGTGGCATTGATCATGAGGACCTCACTCGCCTTATCTATGGAAAACATCTGATGCTTGTCGGGATGATTCGGCAGAGAACCCGATTTTACAAAAGCATCCACGTATTGAGAAAACTCCTCTTCGCTGATGTACTGTTTGAAGTCGACCAAGGATTCACTGATTGGAAGCTGTGCGGCAATCCCTTTGTATGTGATGAACAGATCCGGCATTTGCGAGCCCTTGGACGTATCCTCACTCGCGGAAATCAGGGCATCCGTCAACGCCTTAATTTCACCGTATGCGACCTGTCGCACAATAATCCCCTTCGTAACACCTTCCGTTTCGTTGAATCTCTTAATATAGTAATCCAACACCTCTTGGGAACGCGAATTGTAATAGGTCCAAATATCAATAATAACAGGATCGTTTTTATTTAAAACATCTTCTTGGTTCGGAATCTGCGACTGTTCTCCCAGACAACTCACCAAAAGAAGCGCACATATCAATAGGACTACGAGTAATCTTTTCATAGTATATCCTCCAAAATATTAATAGTATATCACATATGAACGCGCATCACGCCTCTTTTTCTTGTCAACAAAAAGAAAATAGTCCTTTTTTTTTATTTTCAAAAAGTGTAAAGTATCTTTATGGAAGATATCATTGTTGAAGAAAAACTATTGCAACTTTTAGAAAACAAGCAGTTTCACGAATTGAAAAATGAATTGTTGGAACTGAACAACTACGACATTGCGGACTTTATTGTCGACTTGCCGGCGGAGTCCGCGATTGTTGTGTTCCGTCTTATTCACAAAGACGATGCCGCAGAGGTGTTTTCAAATCTGGAAACCGAGACACAGGAATATATTATCGGAAGTGTAACGGACCAAGAGCTCAATGCCATTATGGCGGATATGTACATCGACGATGCGGTAGATATGCTCAGTGAGCTTCCTGCCAATATGGTCAAGAAGGTTCTGAAAAACTCTTCTCCTTCCGACAGAGCAATCATCAACCAGTTCCTGAACTATCCCGAGAATTCGACCGGCAGCATTATGACCGCGGAGTTTATAGACCTCAAAAAACACATGACGGTCAGCGATGCCATCAAGCGCGTCCGCAAACTCGGTGAGGACAGTGTCGATCTGTACACATGCTATGTCGTGGACGACTCTAAAAAAATGGAAGGGGTTGTAAACTTAAGAGAATTGCTCCTTGCCGACGACGGTGCAAAGATTGAAGATCTTATGTCTATGGACGTCATCCACGCAAAGACCTCGGATGATCGCGAAGAGACCGCCAGAGTCATGATGAATTACGACTTCACCGCCCTGCCCGTTGTCGATACGGAAAACCGTCTGGTCGGTATTGTCACAATCGACGACGTCATCGACGTCATTGAAGAAGAAGCGACCGAAGACTTTGAAAAAATGGCGGCGATGGCACCGTCCGAAAAACCCTACCTTAAAACAAGCATATGGGCGCTTTCCAAAAACAGGATTTTTTGGCTCCTGGTTCTGATGCTTTCCGCAACGGTGACCGGTCTGGTTCTCGGTCACAATGAAGCGGTTTTTGCCGCCGTTCCCGCACTTGTCACCTTCATGCCGATGCTCACGGATACCGGAGGAAATGCCGGCAGCCAGAGCAGCACCATGGTCATCCGCGGTATGGCGATCGGAGAAATAGAACTCACCGATTTTCCTAAGGTCTTGGCAAAGGAATTCGGGGTTTCCGTCTTGGTAGGTCTGGCACTGAGCATTGTAAACTTTATCCGCATTGTGCTCATGTATCCCGGTCAGTACGTGATGGCGACGGTTGTATGTATTGCCCTCTTTGCAACGGTGATCATGGCGAAAACCGTAGGCGGTCTTTTGCCGATTGGAGCGAGAGCATTGAAGGTTGACCCGGCGATTATGTCCGCTCCTCTTATCACCACCATTGTCGATACTCTGGCTTTGATGCTGTATTTTTCGATTGCAAAAGCGATGCTGCCTCTGTAATCGTTTCCGTATCGCATTTCTTTCTCCTTCTCCTTCCCGACTTTCCGAAACGACATTCTGTCAAATACAAAAGAGTGACACGAGTTCAACTCGCTGTCACTCTTTCTTTTGCTTTGCTTTACAATACTATGCGTCCACTTCGATGTCCATGAAAATAAAGTCATTGGCTTCCGCATCCGACTCTTCAAAGTAGAAGATTGCCGTAGACGGAACATTCGGGTCACCGAGCACCTGATCCATATGCACTCTGCCCTGCGTTCCGACCAATTGGTAAGGAACCCAGCGATTGAGCTCGCCTTCGATCGGATAGTGGTATTCGATTTCGTATTTTCCGATAAAGACGAAATTTCCGGTAGGTTTCGGCGGAACTACAAACGCCTGATTGTCATCATCATCTTCTTCATCGTCAACATCATCGTGAATTTCTTCATAGTACGGATTGGAATGCTCCTCTTCAGGTTCATCTTCATCGTCGTCATCATCTTTCTCCGCTTCTTTTCTCGCATCATCGACTTCTTTTTCGGTAAACAGATCGGATAAATCCTCATAATCCAGGAACTCTTTGTAAAGTCCCTTCATCTCGAATTTTTCCGTACTCGGATTGACCTTACCCTCCGACGGGAATTCATATTTTTTCGCCCCCGACATCACAAAAGATTTGAGTTCCCCCTTGTTTTCCGCATACGGGGAGATATTCGTTCCGACTTGTCGATACTCAACTTCGATTGCACCCTTTGTCAGCCAGATATTGACTTCGGGATTCTCCTGATTTCGTTTCTCCTTCTCCACCTGGACATAGAACTGTGTTCCTCTCACACCCATGACGGCGGTCGGAGTCTTAATCCTGTAATTGGAGTTCTTATCCAATTTTTTGTCTATCTTGCTTCCGACACCCCCCGCCTGAATGGTGATCACCGTGTCATTGCTTCTGTCATTTCCCTTCAATTCCGAAAGAACCGCTATCGTATTCGCCGCAAGGGTCACTTCTTTATCCTGATCCACCGTCAGGACGATTTTACTGTCCTTACCGGTGATGATCTTATCCCCTTCCTCAATCACCATATTCTTAAATACGGAAATCTTCTTTTCCGAAGCGGAGCGTTGCACCTGCACCTTTCCATGGAACTCCACAACTTTTGCCGTTCGTTTTTCTGCGGCAAAAGAAGAAATGGCCATCACGAAAAGCAAGACCGTTATGATCAACAATGTTCTTCTTTTAAACATCATCTCTTACTTTCCTCCTTCATCTTCATTTTTTATTCCAATCAATTCATAAACTTCTATTGCATGAATCTTACCTTTCACATTCAGACTGCCCAGCGCGTGCACGTCCACACGATCTTTGACGAGTTCGTATGTGTCGGCTGAGATTAATACCTGACCCGGCTTCGCATTGCTCTCGAGTCTGGCGGCTGTATTGACCGCGTCTCCGATCGCCGTGTAGTCAAGTCGGTGTGACGCTCCGATATTACCGACAATGGCATACCCCGTATTGACTCCGACTCCGAAACTGACCGTCCTTCCATATTTTTCCGTCAGTCTCCCGGACAGTGTTTCCGCACCTTTCTGCATGTAGTATGCAGTCTGAACGGCTTTAAACGCATGGTCTTCTATTTCCAATGGAGCTCCGAACAATGCCATGGCGGCATCGCCGATGTACTTGTCCAAAGTGCCCTCGTATTTAAAAATCGCCTCCGCACACAGATTCAGGTACTCGTTCAGAATGCTCACAACCTGCTCAGGTTCAAGTTTTTCCGACATCGTCGTAAATCCTCTGATATCGACAAACAAAACCGTAACATGCCGTTTCACACCGCCCAGCCCCAGCGCCTCTTCGCCGCCTTTCAAAAGCTTGTCCACCAGACGCGGCTCCATATACTTGCTGAACACATCGGTTACACGCTTTCTCTCAATCAGCTCCGCCACATATCGAATCACATTGTTTGCGATATAAATCAGTACAACCGCGAGCACCACATAGACAATACCGAGAACAACTCCTCGCTGCAGCCGGGAAAGCAGCACGGCGATTCCGATGTAGATTCCCGCAATCAGAATCATCGCAAGCGTACTGAAGAGCAAACGCAACTTCGACTGTATCAAAACCGACAGCAGTGAAATTCCGAGCAATATCGCAAATTCCACCCACTTATTCGCCTCAGTCCACGTCAATCCGTCCGCCATCTGTTGAATGATATTCGCGTGAACCTCAATTCCGTACATCGGATATGCCCGATCGATCGGAGTAAAATAGTAGTCATCTGCCAGACCGATTGCCGTAACGCCGATCAGCACAACCTTATCCCGAAAGTACTCGGGATCGACTTCACCCGTTAAGACCATGTAGTACGGAACCCGTTCAAACGCTCCCGTTCTCCCGGAAAAGCGTATGTACATCCGATTCCAGGCATCGACGGGACAGTCCGGTTTTCGGTCGTATGCCGCTTCGTAAATCTTGTAGGCAAGACTGTCCACAATCGTTTGATTTCCGTCTTTTCCGACATCCAATCCGAGTATCCCGCGTCTCACAATTCCGTCCGAATCGGGGATGGTATTGATGTGAGCCACTTCCAGGTAGGGTAGAATGCCTTTGAACGGAAGGTGAAACTGCATCGGCCGTATCAAGCCCGGCTCCGCATCCTCCGACAATGTCCCGAATCCGGCAAATATCGGCTTTCCTGACAACCGCGACAGACTCTCGATAAAGCCGCCGTCATCATCTCCCTCTTCCAGAAACAGGACATCAAATCCGATTGCCCTGGGGGAAGCACTGTCGATTTTTTCGAGGAGTTGTCCGTGATAATCGCGCGGCCACGGCCACTTTCCGAGCACCTCCAAGCTCTCATCGTCAATCGCCAGAATCACAATATCCGAATCAACGGTTCTCTCCTTTTGATACAAAGCATCCCGGAAGAAAAAATCAAACCCGTCCAGAATATCAAATACCATCAGCAGGGTACAAAAGACGATAATCACTGAAAAAACAATCGTTCCTATTCTATTGACGCCCAATTTCCTCAAACAAGGTCCTCCCGTTTTTACAGCTCCAACAAACAGCCGTCAAATGCACAAAATGCGCCCGGAAAGACCACCTTGGCTTCATTCTCTATCTCATCAAGCTCCGTATCCGTACGCGTATCCAAATGATGAAACAAGGCGAGTTTAGAAACATTTCCCTGCTGTGCGAGCGCTACCGCCTGTTCCCAGCTGCAATGTCCCCACGCTCTCTTGTCAATTCCGTCAAAAGTTCCGTTCATTTCATTGTCATCAAAAAACGCATCGATTACCAACAAATCCGCACCTTCGATAAATCGAAGGAACTCCTCTCTCTTCCGCCCTGTAAAATCCATCGTATCCGTCGCATACACGAAAATCACGTTTTTGTTCGACTGAGGATTGTGCAAAGTCAATCTATACGAAAAACAACCGTTCGGGTGTACCAACTCGAACACATCCACATCAAGTCGCTCCGACAGGGACAAATGTGCGGAACCGCCCAGCTGATGAATACGAATATTCGCCCTGTATGTGTCGAAATTGAACGGCATAAACGGTGCTCTCAGATATTGGCGCAGAGCATCCTCCAGACTGTCCAACCCGTCCGGTTTGGGACCGTAGATATCCACGACCGCTTTCTTGTCAAAGAACGGACGAAAGAACGGAAATCCGATCATATGATCGTAATGAAGATGGGATAGAAACAAGTGAAACACATTGCCGGACACATCTTTTAGAATATCGGTTTCAGACTGCGTTTTCTTCACGGACAGTCCGCTTCCGGCATCAAAGTAAAGAATCTTTCCGTCCGCCTCTACCATGACACAGCTGGTATTGCCTCCATATTTCACGGTATCCTTTCCCGGAACCGGCATGGTACCGCGTGTCCCCTTGAATAAAACCTTCACAGTGCGCCTCCGTTTCTAGTAGGTACTGATGATAACCGCGCGGTACTCCCCGTTCCATTCCACTTTAAGCCCCAATTTTTCCATCATCTGTCTCAAAGGAACAAATGTCCTTCCGGAACGCAGGACGAGACCTTCTTTCAGTTTAAATTGCTTGTCACCGTACTTACAGAGCACTGCACTCTCCGAAGATATCCACTCCACTTCTCCGCCTATACTCTCAACCAACAAACGAACCGGAACATAGGTGGAACTTTTGATAATAATCGGGGATACATCCTGCGGCACGACTCTCGTTCCGTCGACATATATGTGTACGGTACTGAGATCTTCACACTTCTGAAGATCGACCACGGGAGTCAGTTTGCTTACCTGATCCAAAGTCACGATTCGGCTGTTGTGCGTATCCGTCACATAGAGTTTATTGTTCACGACGAAGACGGACCTCGGAGAATCGAGGAGGAATCGCTTGGTCTTTTCATCCCGGAATCCGATTTTTCCGCCAAGTACGGTCTCCACTTTCCTGATCTTGTTCTTCGTCTCCGATATTTTTCGAATCGCGTGATTTCCCGAGTCCACTACATAGATGTCATCCTTGTAAGAAAAAACGTCGGTCGGTCGGGAGAATTTCGCAACTTCCACTCTGCCGTTCACATACCCCTTTTCTCCTCCGATTGTTCGCACCAACTTGTCGTATTGCAGGACGTATATTTTATGGTCCTCCATGGAACAAACATACAGCTCCTTTCCGACCATGTGAATGCCGCTCGGTTTATTGATTTTGAAACCTACGGTGTGCACGGCTCCGTCCGTCGTAATTTTTCTGATCGAGTTGTTCTCGGTATCCGACACATAGATGGTGTCATTGTAGACGGTAACTCCGGAAGGATAACTGAATCTCGCGATCTGCTT
>JAUMXJ010000031.1 GCA_030529205.1 Bacillota bacterium
TCCGATTGAGTACGCGGTGCATGACAGGAAAATCAAAATACCGCTGCGTGTATTGGACGGTATGGACCATGTCTTCAAATAGATCTTAGAGAAGGTATTTATGTTTTTACGAATGATATTGGGAGCGTTGATCAGGCAAAGAAATAAGATGTTCATGATCGCTTTTACCATCGCGCTGGGCACCAGTCTTTCGACTGCCATGCTGAATACCATGTTCGGTGTCGGAGACAAGGTAAATATGGAGCTCAAAGCGTACGGTGCAAACATCAATGTCCTGCCGAGAGACGCATCGCTCCTGGACGATATTTACGGATTCAGCGCCGATGAGACGAAGGCGCGCAAGTATATCAAGGAAGAAGAGCTCGGATTGGTGAAGACCATTTTCTGGGCATTTAATATTGTCGATTACACCCCTTATTTTACAGCCGATGTCGACCTGGTGGGGGAGGATGTGTCCGTGAAGGCGGTGGGTACGTGGTTTGACTACCATATGGACCTCCCTACCGGGGAATCCGTCAACACGGGCATGAAGAGACTCAAGAGTTGGTGGAATGTCGAAGGGGAGTGGCTGGAGGATCACGATGCAAATGCATGTATGGTCGGAAGCCTGTTTGCACTCAGAAATGCATTGAACACGGGGGATCAGATCGAACTTCGCGGAAAGGGCGATACGAAGACACTGAAAATCAAGGGAATCTTTAATTCCGGTTCTGAAGACGATGAGCGGATTTATACCACTTTGAAAACCGCACAGGAACTGAGCGGCCTCAGCGGAGTGGTCAATCGTATCGAGGTCAGCGCACTTACGACGCCGGACAATGAACTCGCGAGGAAGGCGGCAATCAATCCGCTCAGTCTGACTGTCAAAGAGTGGGAAGTCTGGTATTGTACCGCCTATGTATCCGCAATTTGCTATCAGCTGCAGGAAGTCATCACCGATTCGGTGGCGAAACCGATCAGACAGGTAGCGGAATCGGAGGGGGACATTCTGAATAAGACGACGCTTCTGATGCTGTTAATCACCGCTCTGAGTATGGCGGGCGCCGCGCTCGGCATATCCAATATCGTCACGGCGGGTGTCATGGAGAGAAGGGCGGAAATCGGATTGAAGAAGGCATTGGGTGCCGGGAATACGAGCATTATTTTGACAATGCTGACCGAGATTTTCATTACGGGGATCCTCGGAGGCGTGATCGGATACTTCGGAGGACTCTTTATTACGCAGATTATCGGATATCGCGTATTCGGTTCCACCATCCCGATTACACCTGTGGTGGTACCGATTGTGGCGGTGATGATTTTCCTGGTAAGTCTTCTCGGAAGTATCCCTGCAATCAAGTATCTGTTGAGACTGAACCCGACGGAGGTATTGCATGGGCGCTAAAAGAAAAATGTATTTAAAAATGGTCATCAGCTCCCTGTCGCGCAGAAAGTCGAGGATGATTACCGCACTCCTCGCCGTCGCCATCGGAGCAACCATACTCTCCGGATTGGTGACCATCTACTACGATATCCCGCGTCAGCTCGGAAAGGAATTTCGCAGCTACGGTGCAAATATGATTGTGATTCCGACGGATGCACAGAATAGAATCACGGAATCACAACTTGCGGAAATCAGAAATGTCATTCCGGAAAAGCAATTGTTCGGTCTATCGCCGTACGTGTACTACAATGCGCAGATCAACACACAGCCGTTTATCATTGCCGCGACCGATTTGGAACAGTCCAAAAAATCCTATCCCTACTGGTTGGTTCACGGAAGGTGGCCGGAACAGGCGAGAGAGACTCTGATCGGAATCGAAGTGGCGAAGAACATCGATGCATACGAAGGAGATACCATTGTCGTTACCGCAAAGCGGGAGAACGGGGATGAAATAACCAGAGAGTTCGTCATCGCCGGAACCGTGACGACGGGCGGAAAAGAAGATGAACTGATTTTCATCAGTCTTGAAGATATGCAGAGCATTGCGGTCATCAAAGGATATGATGTGGTGGAATGCAGTATCGAAGCGGATCAACAGGAGCTGGAAGAATTGGTTGCCAAGATGTCGCATAAAGATAAGGCTTTGACGCCGCGAACCGTTCGCCGCGTGACGCAGTCGCAGGACATTGTGCTTGCAAAGCTGCAGGCTTTGGTGTGGATAGTGACCGCCGTCGTGCTCATCATTATGATGATCTGTGTCTCCACAACCATGATGGCGATGATCACCGAGAGGCGAAAAGAAATCGGCTTGAAAAAGGCTCTCGGCGCATCCAATAAAGGGGTCGTGCTGGATTTTTTGGGAGAGGGTGCCATGCTCGGAGCATTCGGCGGATTGCTGGGTTCCTTTTTGGGGTATGAATTTGCAAGGCAGGTGAGTATGAGCGTCTTTGCCAGAACAGTTCATTTTATGTGGATTCTTGTTCCGCTGACGGTCGTCGTTTCAATCGTAATTACAGTGCTGGCGTGTTTGATTCCCGTAAGAAAAGCAATCGATGTGGATCCCGCCCTGGTTTTAAGAGGTGAATAATGGATATACTAACTTTGGAAAATGTGTCGAAGATTTATGGGGATCTGAAGGCACTCGATAATATCAATTTGAAAGTTTCTCAGGGGGAATGGCTCGCCATCATGGGACCGTCCGGATCCGGAAAATCGACCCTGATGAATATTATCGGATGTCTGGACAGACCGTCCGTAGGGAAGGTGATACTCGAAAATACGGACATTGCCAAACTTGCGGCGAAGGATTTGACGGAGATTCGCAGAGATAAAATCGGACTGATTTTTCAGCAGTTTCACTTGGTAAACTACCTGACCGCTCTGGAAAATGTCATGATGGCGCAGTATTATCACAGTATGCCGGACGAGGCGGAGGCTATGGATGCTTTGGAATCTGTGGGACTGAAGGACAGAGCGCGGCATCTTCCGAGCCAGCTTTCCGGGGGCGAACAGCAAAGACTGTGTATCGCGAGAGCCCTGATTAACCATCCGAGCATATTGCTTGCGGACGAGCCGACAGGAAATTTGGACGAAAAAAATGAGATTCTCGTCATGGATATTTTTAGAAGACTGCACAAGAGCGGCAGTACCATTATCGTGGTGACGCACGATCAGGAAGTGGGAGACCAGGCGGAGAGAATTGTGACACTGGATCACGGGCGAATCTCCCATGTCAAGCAAAATCAGGCAAGGTAAATACCGAAGTACGGCCAAAATGCGGGTCGGAATCAGTGAGAAAGAGGTTGAAAATGGCAAAGAGAATATTGGCAATGTTGATGATATTGGCACTTGTCCTGACGGTGACATCGTGCGGAGATGTGCGATTGAAGGACGGGACATATACGAGGACAAGTTCCAAGGATGAACACGGGTTTATCGAGGTTACGGTTGTAATCAAAGACGGAAAAATAGCGGATTGCACCATGAAGATGTTCAATGTGGACGGGACGCTCAAAGGGGAAGACTACGGCAAGAACGCGGGCAATCCGAAATTGTATGAACTCGCACAAAAAGCATTGGGCGAGGCGTCGAAACTTCCGGCTTTATTGGTGGAAAAAGGAGATATTGCCGAGGTCGACGCACTGAGCGGCGCAACCAAGACATACGATCAATTCAAAGCCATGGTGCTTGAAATTGTGGAAGAGGCGCAGAAACCGTAATGACAGTTCGAGAATTGGCTAAGCGCAATATTAAGAATAAGCCGCATCGCACCTATTCCATGATGGTGTTGACAGCGGTCATCTGTCTGGTTTTGTTTCTCAGCAGCTTTGTGATTTTATCGCTCAGAAACGGGATCGTCTCGCTTTCCAATCGTATGGGAGCGGATGTGATCGTCGTGCCTGAAGGGTATGATGCGAAGGTGACCGGTGCAATCCTGCGGGGAGAACCGAACTCGTTTTTCCTCGATGCCTCTGTCCTGGAACGCGTCAGAAATGTGGAAGGGGTTGACTATGCAACCCCTCAGTTTTTTATTGCGACCTTGTCCGCGGGCTGCTGCAGTTTCCCGATTCAAGTCATCGGAATCGATGTCGACTCGGATTTTGTTGTGCTTCCGTGGCTTAAAACACAGGTCCGCTTCCCGATTCCGAAGGGGGGCGTGATTGTAGGGCACAATATCGTGGGGAATTACAAAGAAGAAGTGCGGTTCTTTAATCGCGGATTTCTGGTCGAAGGCCGTCTCGCCCAGACCGGGATGGGGTTTGACAATTCCGTGTTTATGCCTCTTGAAGATGCGAGATCTCTGGCAGAAGAGTTTAAAAAACTTCTCGATTACAAAGATTTGGATGTTCGCAACAGTTATTCTTCCGTCATGGTCAAGGTCAAGCCGGGATATGATTCCAAGGCGGTGAAAGAAGCCATCGGCAGAGAGTTTGAAAACGAAGACGCCGGAAAACGCGTGTACGCTTTGATTTCCAAACAGATGATGTCCGAAGTGTCCGGGAATATGAGCGGAATGGTTCTCTATCTGTATGGTCAGATGATTCTGATCTATCTGCTGGCTTTCGGAGTTCTGTCGTTGGTATACTCGTTCTCGATGAAGGAGAGAAAAAAAGAAATTGCGACTCTGCGTGTGATGGGGGCAAGCAAAAGGCAAATCAAAACCATTCTCTTCACGGAAGTCCTGATGATCAATGCACTCGGATCCCTCATCGGATGCATTGTCGGCTTTGTCGCGGCGGAATTATTCGCTCCCGCCATCGGAATTTCTGTGGGACTCCCTTTCTTAGCACCGAATTTTATGGTAATGTTATTCATGGTTTTTGTCGCTTTTGTACTCGGAACCGTACTCGGACCGCTTTCATCTTATTTTTCGATCCGAAAAATGCTGAAGACGGAGGCACAATTGCTATTAAGGGAGAACGACTAGGGGGGAGAAATGGGTTTTTTTACAAATTCCTATGTGCTTGCATTTATTAAGTTTGCCGTCTTGGCGACCTTCGGAGAGATTTTGGCGGGATCGATATCGCGAAAGCGATTGTTTATCCCCGCGGCGTTGCCGGCGCGTATGATGATTTGGGGAGTCCTTGGTATCGCCATCTCCTTCATGATGAAGGTGTACTACGGCGCAATGGTTCTTATGATACAGCCGGATCTCTCCGTCTTTGCGGATAAGCTGTACTTGGCGTTTGCCACCTCCGCGGTGATGAACTTCACGTTTGCACCGGCGTTCATGCTGTTTCACAAACACACGGATACCTATCTCGATCTCAAAGCTGCCGGAAAACGGGCGGGCTTGAAAGAGATTTGCGACAATATCGACTATCACGGATACATCAGGAGAGTTCTTATTATCACCCTGCCGCTGTTCTGGTTGCCGGCACACACCGTGACGTTTCTGCTCCCGGAGAGTTTAAGGGTTCTTTTTTCCGCGATTCTCTCCATTGTCCTGGGACTGATTTTATCGGTCAAGACAAAGTCATAAGGACACTTGGACTCGTTGAAACACCGTATGGATAGGAAAATCGAGAGTATCGACGTACAAAAACAAGCGGAATTGTCTCCCGTTTCAAAAGAGAGTTCCGTCGGATTTGTTCTGATTTTTGTCGCCGGATGGATCAATATCCAGGGAATCAAGCTGGGACTGATCGACAGTCTCTCATACATGACCGGTCGAGGAGTGCGAATCGGAACGGCAATGTTCGAGGGAGACCCGGTCGCTCTGATGTATGTGCTCGTTTCCCTGGCGGCATTTATTTTCGGTTCGTACTTCGGTGCACGCGTAACCGCGAAAAAAGGCATCGGGCAGGCCCTGCTCCTTACCGCTTCCTTTTTGGCGATTGTCGCATCGGCCGTTACCATGTACGATTTGCAAACAATCCCCGATGAGAGCGCGGTACAGACAATTTCGAAAATCTTTGTGATTTTGGCAATGGGCACAATGAACGGTGCAACCAGCATGACGCGGGTGGGCAGGACGACTCATTTGACCGGCACCGCCACGGACATCGGACTCAATCTCGCTTTGGGGAAGAAGAAAACCGCACTTTTCCACTTGTTAAGATGGGTCGGCTTTTTTATGGGTGCATTCGTGGCAATCTGTTTCCATGTCGTGGCGGCTTCTTTCGGATATCCGAGAAGCATTTTGGCATGGGTTCCGACTGTTATCGTGGCAGCGGAAGGGGTACTTCTTACTATAAAAAAAGACAGAATTCAGGTGATTCTTTAGTATTATTTTTTTTTATTCAAATTCATCCTAAGTTTGTTTCATCCCCATCGGAATTATTTTACAAAAAAAATTGATTAATTATTCTTTCCTCTGTAAACTGTATCGTACCAAAATGTCGAAGGGGGCATGATGACAAATCGAAAGGAAAGAGCCGGAAATGTCCGAGTAGGCATGAAACTGGCTTTGCTTATTGCGGTCCTGCTGCTTGCGGTGTTCGGAACCAAGACGGCTGTTGACGGCATAATGAAGTACAATCGGACATTGGAGGCGGAGACCGCGGTGGCTTCGGTTTCTGCGAGTGATATTTCTAAAGAAATTTCACAGAAGCTGGCCTTGGCCGCTCAAAGTGCGGATTCTCTGCGAATCCTTTTGGAAAAACAGATTCAATTGTATCGCCCGTCAAACAGGAGCAGATCCGAAATTTTGGATTATGCGCGTGAAGTTTTGAAAGACAGCGATATGATTGATTACTTCGGCATTTATTTTGAACCTCAGCTTTTTGACGGAAAAGACAGGCAATATGCCAAGGATTCTCTGTATGCGGAAGTGGAAGGCTCATTTTTCGTCGTGGTAAGCGCGGATCGGGTGACGGCGGACAAAGAACTGTTCTCCCGTAAAGGCGTTGAGCGTTATGCGGAGGTCATGAGGACGGGGAAGACGCTGATCAGCGAGCCGTATCAAGTCAATGACCTGATTTATGTAACGGCGGCGATTCCCGTCAAAGACGGCGACAAAGTGATCGGGGTCATCAATTCCGGTGTCGATGTGGGCAGTATCGGCGGCATCATATCGTCCGGGGACTTTGATTCGAAAAGCAGGCGAATGGTTGCAAACGAGAAGGGAGTGATACTCGTCGACACGCAGGGGAAAGAAAGCGTGTTGCAACAAGTCGAAAGCCTGCACGCCGGCTATTCCTCCCTGCTTTCCGAGGTGTCCGCAACGAAAAGTGCACAGGCGGACCTGAAGGGAGAGAAGACCAGAGTCATCGCGCATCCGATTCCGTTGGGCGGCGGAGCGTACTGGGTCTATTACTCCGTGCTTTCGATTTCCGAAATGACGTCAAATGCGAGAACGGCCGTGATGTTTGATGTCCTGATTGCCGTTTTTATGATTCTTTCTGTCATGGGTGTGACGTATTATTCCATTCACAAGCGAATTATCAAACCGATTAATCTGGTTGAACAAGCCATGATGAGCATGGCGGAGTACAACTTTGATTTGTCGCGTCTGAAGGATTCGGCTGCACGCTATCTGTCGCAAAACGACGAAATCGGCGAGATGACCGGCGGGATACGTGATATGAGAGTCGGCCTGGAAGGTACGCTGTCCAAGGTATCCGAGATTTCCCAAACAACCGCCGCCACCGCACAGGAACTGACGGCTACAGTCCAGAGCACCGCGTTCTCCGCGGAGGAAGTGCAAAGAGCGGTTGCAAATATCGCGGATGGAGCACAGTCGCAATCCGAGGATACCCAAAATGCAGCCGATCATGTCGAAGAGGTGAGTCATCTCCTCGAGGAAATGGTCGGGATTTTGCAGAAATTGAAGCAGAAAGCGGATCATGTCGATGTCGAAAAAGACAAAGGAAGTCGTTGTGTTGCGGAGCTTTCCGATGTTGCAAAGAAGAGCGGAGAAGCATCGCGGCAAGTTTATTCCATGATTCGGGAGACGCATAAAAGCTCGGAAAAAATTGCCGTTGCAAGTGATATGATTCAATCCATCTCGGATCAGACAAATTTGCTTGCCCTGAATGCGGCGATTGAGGCGGCGCGTGCGGGAGACAGCGGAAGAGGGTTTGCCGTGGTCGCGGAGGAGATTCGCAAACTTGCCGAGCAATCCGCCGAGTTTACAGATGAGATCAGGAGTATCATCAGCGAATTGGAGAACAAGTCCGAGATTGCCGTAACGACCATGGATGAGGCGGAACACGTCGTGCGGGAACAGGGTGAAAAGCTGGCGGAGACCGGAGAAAAATTCAGATTGATTGAAAATGCGGTTTTGCGCGCAGATGGCCTTGTGAAGGAGCTGATGCAGATTTCCGAGGATTTGAAAAAACAGAATCAAGTGGTGACGAGCGTCGTCGATAACCTGTCCGGGATTGCACAGGAGAATGCGGCGACCGCGGAGGAAGCTGCCGCAGCAATCGAAACACAGACCCAATCGGTACGCGATATTTCCTCCGCCAGCGAAAACTTGGCGGAAGTGGCTACAAACCTTCAGCAGGAAATATCCAAGTTCAGGTTTTAATGGGGTGGTATGATGAAAAAGAAAAAGAGAGTCGGAATCGGAATCAAGCTCGGCATCGTAATCGCCTCGGTGCTGTTCGTGGCACTCGGTATTCGCACGGCATTTGACGGTATCAACAATTATCGGCAGGAGCTGGAAAACCGTACGGATTACGAATTGAATATCGCGCATTCGAACAGCAGTGACATAGAGTGGATTTTTGCCGGCGCAACGACAAGTGCACATCAATTGCGTGACTACATTGAAAATATACTGAAGACATCGGAGAAGAAAGACAGGAAGAGGGATTTGATCGTCGGATTTACAAGAGAGCTTTTGGATTCCAACTCCAATCTTTTCGGAATCGGTGTGTATTTTAAACCGAATGCGTTTGACGGTAGAGATGCCGAGTTCGAGAAGAGTGAACTGTTTGAAAAAAGCAAGGGACGCTTCTACTTGTACGAGGATGTTGTTCCGGGAGTCAACTATGAGGATATCGCATTTGAAAATGAGGATTGGTATCAGGAATCCATGGAATCAGGAAATGTGATTTCCATGGAGCCGTACATAGAGGAGGGAATCCTCTGCGGAACCGTCACCTACCCGATCAGAGAAGGAAGTCAATTGGTGGGATTCGTGCTTGTGGACATCAATCTGGATCGATTCCAGGAAGCGATTATGAAACAGTTCGAAGAGAGAAATGTCGAGGGGCAGAGTGTGACTCTGTTCAATGAAAAAGGCTTC
>JAUMXJ010000032.1 GCA_030529205.1 Bacillota bacterium
ATCAAACTCTTTTTAATATCCTTAAGCTCAAAATAGCTTAGCTTTCTTTTTTTTTAGCTTTTCATCCGACTAGACTTTCATCTAGTTTCACTGTGCTGATTTTCATCAGCATTTTTTTTGGAATTGCGTTGAACAATTTTTTGTTCTAATTTAATTTCGCTGCTTATTCAGTTTTCAAGGTTCTTTCGTTTCGGCTTTCTCGTTTTTTCCGTTCCCGCCGAACGCTCAATCATTATATAACAGCCCTATATCATTTGCAACACTTTTATTGTAAAACTTTTGTCATATTTAGATTTTCCGTCAAAGCGTTCTATTTTGAATGTCTACAGGAGCATCGTTGCATCGTCCGGGATAAATCTAACAAAATATTTTAGCGTTGTAACAGTCTTGTGTGACTGACAACGACCGGAAAGACATCCCGTCGCATCGACGATTGATGCATTCGGCGGTTTTTTCTGCGAATGCGATCAGATGCCGAAGTGAATCATCCACTTCCCCGCTTCCATCGCTTTTTCCATCAGCGCCCTCAGCTCCGACATGCCGGGATATCCCTCCAGGATGCGGACGCATTTTAGCATTGAGCCGGGAGGAATCAATGTCACTCCGAGAAAATTCAGCCCTTTCCCCGGAAGATCAACCGCATGCCAGAAAAAATCAATCTCGGCAAGGTCCGCCTCTACCAATTCCAGTTTATCATCATCTACCGAGATACAGTTGTATACATGCGGTTCGTAATGATCATAACGTTCCCCTTTTGCCGGAGCAAAAGGCATTATTCCAAAATCATGCTTCGCCATCATATCTCCTTTCTGTCTTCCTCCCGCATATGCGGGAGGAAAATCAAATATCTTTAACCGGCATACCGGATGGTTCATCTGCATCATCTCTCGGAATCAACACTGCACGGTTCTCTCTACTCGACGCTCTCCGATCCTTCCAAGTATTGCTGGTAGTATTCGTCATAGCTCAGCCCGCTTTCCTTGACCGCTTGTGCCGTCTCCACTCCTACATATCGCCAGTGCCACGGTTTGAAGATATAACCGGTGATATGCTCCTTTCCTTTCTCATATCGCAGGATAAATCCGTAATCTGCGGCATTTTCCATAAGCCACTGAAAAGCAGCCATATTCTCAAATTCCATACCTACCATATTGATGTCGCAACAAAGACCCGTCTCATGCTCGGAGTGTCGCGGTCTTGCGGAATAGCTGTCCGCATTTTCCTTGCCGTAGGTATTTACATAGTGATTGTAAAGCCATTCCTGATAAGAGGCGGAGCGGTATCCGGAGATGATTCTGAGATCTATTTTTCCGTCGCTTTCATTCCACGCCGCATTGGACATCTGATAGAAAGATTCCGCCGCTTCCTTCTCCATTTTATACTCTTTTCCGTCCGCCACCTGATAGTTGGACGGAATATCGACAAGCTCCGACGGCTTGAAATTGTCAGGAAGCTTATATTTTTTGTTCACCAAAATCCGGATTCCCATCGAGACATCGGTCAACCTGATATTCTGATAAAATCCGCTTTCTTCCCCGGTCTCTTGATTTCCCGCTTCTTGACTTCCGGATGTCTGTGTGCTCGATGACGAAACACGCGACGAATCGGGAGTCGATGATACGACACCGGACGACTCGGTACTCGACGGAGAGGATTCTCCCGCAGACGTACCCGATTCGGTTGTGTCGGTTGTCATACTCGTGCTCGGCGACTCGGTTGTCGTCATGGACATTGTTGAGGAAGCTTCCGTGTTTGTCCTGTCAGCCGCCTTTGAATCATCCGTCTTCTCCGCACCGCATCCGGACAACACGAACAACATTCCGAACACGATGACGGACAGCACCGCAAGGACAGATTTCCCTCTCTTCATACCCACCTCTCTTATTCCTTATATCAGTCTTATTTTAATCAATTTCGTCTTATATTTCAAATCTTCCTTCCATGCCGGAACATACTCGGACATCTTCGACACTCGGAAATGAACACAACAAATGCAATAAATTCGGTGAACGCGATGAACGCATGAACACAATGAACCGGACATCATTGCGATTGAAATTGCCGCGTCGAGGGTGCGGAGGCATGGAAACGAAAAAGGCTGTGTTTTCCACAGCCTTCGTTTGATCTATTGAGTATGAAACTATAGAATGCTTCCGATTGACAGGAACAATGGCGCGAAGACCAATGATACGATTGTCATGAGTTTGATCAGAATGTTGATGCTCGGTCCTGATGTATCTTTGAACGGGTCGCCTACGGTGTCGCCGACTACGGCAGCCTTGTGTGCTTCAGAACCTTTTCCGCCGTGGTGGCCTTCTTCAACATACTTCTTCGCATTGTCCCAAGCGCCTCCGGCATTCGCCATAAAGATTGCCATCAGGACACCTGTCACAAGTGAACCGGCGAGCATTCCGCCGAGAGCCGCCGTACCGAGTCCGATACCGACCGCAATCGGAACGAGAACCGCCATAAGACCCGGAAGAATCATTTCTTTCAGCGCCGCGGAAGTCGAAATGTCGACACATCTCGAGTAATCCGGAGTTGCTTTGCCTTCCATAATGCCCTTAATGTCTCTAAACTGTCTGCGCACTTCTTCAATCATTTGGAATGCCGCCTTACCGACAGACTGCATGGTGAGAGCCGAGAACACGAACGGAAGCATACCGCCGATGAACAGACCCACCACAACATATGGATTGAGAATGTCGATTGCTTGGAGTTTCACCGCCTGTGAATAGGAAGCGAAGAGAGCAAGTGCCGTAAGTGCAGCGGATCCGATTGCAAATCCTTTTCCGATTGCCGCTGTTGTGTTACCGACGGCATCCAATTTGTCCGTAATACTTCTGACTTCTTTCGGAAGTTCGCTCATCTCCGCAATACCGCCGGCGTTATCCGCAACAGGACCGTATGCGTCCACCGCAATGGTGATTCCCGCTGTGGAAAGCATGCCCACCGCAGCGAGCGCGATTCCGTAGAGACCTAGGAAGTAGAATGCAACAATGGTTGCCACACAAATGAAGATAATCGGCAGAACAGTGGAGAGCATCCCCACTGCAAGACCGGAGATGATTGTGGTTGCAGGACCGGTCATAGACTGTTCTGCAATCTTTTTAACAGATTTATAATCGCCTGAGGTATAGATTTCAGTTACAACGCCGATCAGGATACCGCTGATAAGACCTGCGGCAACGGCGTAAAAAGCATTCAGGTTTTGGAACAGGAAATGAGACAATCCCGCTGAAGCGGCAAGAACGAGCACACCGCTGACATAGGTCGCAGTCTTGAGCGCCTTGTGCGGGTTCGCATTTTCACTTCCTCTGACGAAGAACGTTCCGATAATCGAAGCCACAATGCCGCAACCTGCGAGAAGTAGCGGATAAAGTGCATCGTTGATGCTGAATACAGCTACCCCGAGTGTAATAGCCGCGATAATGGATCCGACATAAGACTCAAAAAGGTCCGCACCCATTCCCGCAACGTCTCCTACGTTATCACCTACGTTGTCCGCAATAACGGCAGGGTTGCGCGGGTCGTCTTCCGGAATACCCGCTTCCACCTTACCTACAAGGTCCGCTCCTACGTCAGCCGCCTTGGTATAAATACCGCCGCCCACTCTGGCAAAGAGCGCGATGGAGGAAGCGCCGAGTCCGAAGCCTGTGATCACCTGTGCATCGCCATAGATATAGTAAAGAATGGAAATCCCGAGAAGCCCGAGACCTACTACAGACATTCCCATAACCGCTCCGCCTGAGAATGCAACGCTGAGCGCGGAGTTCATCCCCTTGCTCTTCGCCGCAAATGCAGTGCGTACGTTTGCTTTTGTCGCAACTCTCATTCCGAAGAATCCCGCCAATGCGGAGAAAACGGAGCCGACAACAAAAGAAATCGCCGTTTCGACACTGTTCAGACCGATTGCAATTGCAACAGCCAAAACCACAGCAAAAAGTGCAAGCACCTTGTACTCTCTTTTAAGGAACGCCATCGCTCCCTGCTGGATGTAACCGGAAATCTCATTCATTCTCGGATGATCCACTTTCACAGTGTTGATCTTACCTGTAACCAAGAAAAACGCGAAAATCAGTGCCAATACACCGACTACGCCCGAAATCACTACGCCATTATTGATTAAAAATTCCATATTCCCACCGTCTTTTTATTTATTAAACACAAATGCCAACAAAATCGTCACTATAAAGAATATCCCTGTAAAAATCTTTGTGATTTTATCAAGTTTATCATCATAATCTTTCGCTTTGTTTTTTCCGAAAAGCTGCTCCGCTCCTCCGCCAATCGAACCCGAGAGTCCGGCTGATCTTCCCGACTGTAAGAGAACGCTTGCAATCAGTATAAGAGAAGCAATAATTAAAATGACAGTTAAAAAGATTTGCATAATACCTCCATTTTTTACCGTAGTATTTTATCACGAAACATTTCCATTTGCAAACAAAGAATCGTGATTTTCCTTCTTATCTGTTTTCAGAATGTGATGCCAACAGATCGCTCTTAATCTTCCAGAGTTTTTCCGACAAATCCACATAGTATCTGTGCGGATTTTCAAATCTCTTCACTTCATCCCACAATTTATCGATTTGCTCCAAACAATATTTCTGGATGTCTCGGACATCCGGCAATTCATACACGCATTCTCCGTTTTTAAAAATCGGTTTCAGCAGTTCCACTAGCTCATAGTCCGTATAGGTCTTTCTCTTCCAGGTTGCGAGCGGATGGAAAACTTCAAGCGGCTGCGTGGTATCTATCGTCTCATCATGAAGACAAATCTGATCCGCCTGCGCCTTTCCGGTCGTCCTGTCAAAAATGCGATATACCTTTTTGAAATGCGGGGTTGTGATTTTGTCGATATTCTCGCTGATTTTAATCTTCGGAACGATGACTCCGTCTTCTTCGACGGCGGAAAGCTTGTACACGCCTCCGAAAACCGGATTGCTCTTCGAAGTAATCAACCTTTCGCCCACCCCGAAACTGTCGACCGCCGCTTTTTGCAGCATCAGATCTCGGATCAGGTACTCGTCCAGCGAATTCGAGACGACGATTTTGCAATCATGCAGTCCCGCATCATCCAACATTTTTCTCGCCTTCTTGGACAAGTAGGCGATGTCCCCCGAGTCGAGTCTGATTCCGTAGTTCTTGTATCCTTTTGCCACCAGCTCCTCTTTGATGACCTTGATTGCATTGGGTACTCCGCTCTTCAGTGTATTGAAGGTGTCCACCAGGAGAACCGTGTTTTCCGGATAAGTGTTGGCGTATGCCTTGAAGGCTTCGTATTCGCTTTCAAACATCTGAACCCAGCTATGCGCCATGGTTCCGATTGCCGGGATTCCGTAGAGCATGTCCGTCATCACATTCGAGGTTCCGACACAACCGCCTATGTAAGCGGCGCGGGCACCGTACACGGCTGCATCCTGTCCCTGCGCTCTCCTTGCTCCGAACTCCATAATCGCCCTTCCCTCCGCCGCACGCACAATGCGGTTCGCCTTCGTCGCAATCAACGACTGATGATTGACAAATATGAGCGCCGCCGTTTCGATGATCTGCGCTTCGATGGAAGGTGCTCTGACTACCACAAGCGGCTCGTTCGGGAAAACCGGCGTTCCTTCCGGAACGGCATAGATGTCGCCCGTAAACTTAAAGTTCTTCAGATATTCGACGAAATCACGGTCAAAAATACCCTTGCTCTCGATATAGGAAATTTCTTTCTCGCCGAATCTGAGATTCTTGATGTATTCCACCAGGAGTTCAAGACCCGCAAAGATTGCAAATCCTCCTCCATCCGGCACATTGCGATAAAAAATATCGAAGTAACTGATTTTATCCTTGTAGCCGTTCTTGAAATACCCCTGTGCCATAGTCAGCTCATAGAAATCACAGAGCATGGACTGATTAATTTCACACTGTCTCACTTACAACCCCTTTTTCTTTTTTTCAGAAACCATTCCGAAGCTTGTAACAAGGCTCTTCTCGAAGGACAATCCTTGACTGCGTCCGAATCGCGGAATCGCATGCTACCGTTTAATGTTGTAGAACGCGCATTCTCCCGCATACATCGCGGAGGATTCCAACTTCTCCTCGATACGCAGCAGCTGATTGTATTTTTCAATGCGGTCGACCCTCGCCGGAGCGCCCGTCTTAATCTGTCCTGCGTTCAACGCCACGGCAAGATCGGCAATGGTCGAATCCGCAGTCTCTCCGGAGCGATGCGAGACCACCGCAGTAAAGCCGGCTTTCTGCGCCATTTGAATTGCATCAATGGTCTCCGTAATGGTTCCGATCTGATTGAGCTTAATCAGAATCGAATTTGCACATGCCTGCTCGATTCCCTTCGCGAGGCGTTTCGTATTGGTGACGAACAAATCGTCGCCTACAATCTGGATGCGGCTGCCCAATTTGTCGTTCATTCGCTTCCAGCCCTCCCAGTCCTCTTCCGCAAGGCCGTCTTCGATTGAGACGATCGGATACTTGGTCAGCAAATCCTCATAATACTTCATGAGCTCATCGGATGTAAACGCCTTGCCCTCGCTCTTCAGGTGATACAACCCGCTCGCCTCGTCGTAAAGTTCGTTGGCGGCAACATCCAGCGCAAGTTTGATTTCCTTTCCGGGGGTGTATCCGGAGCGTTCAATCGCCTCGATAATTACCTTCAGTGCATCTTCATTGGTAGGAAGATTCGGCGCAAATCCGCCTTCATCGCCCACTCCGGTCGCAAGTCCTTTATCCTTTAAAACTTTTTTCAGATTGTGATAAATCTCCGCCCCCTGTCGCAGCGCTTCCTTGAAGGAGCAAACCGTCACAGGCATTACCATAAACTCCTGAATATCCACATTGTTGTCCGCATGTGCGCCGCCGTTCATAATATTCATCATCGGCACGGGCAATGTCTTTGCGTTTACACCGCCCAGGTACTGATAAAGAGGCAGTCCGGATGCAAGTGCGCCGGCTTTGGCGACAGCGATGGAGACGCCGAGAATGGCATTCGCCCCGATTCTGCCTTTATTTTCCGTTCCGTCGAGCTCCGTCATCGCACGGTCAATGCAAGCTTGACGAAAGACGCTCTTGCCGATCAGATGTTTCGCTATCTCATCATTGACGAAGGCAACCGCCTTGCTCACGCCTTTTCCCATATATCTCGATTGATCGCCGTCTCTCAGCTCCACAGCCTCAAACGCACCGGTGGACGCTCCGCTCGGAACTGCGGCTGTTACGCTTCTTCCGTCTTCCATCCACAGCTCCACTTCCACTGTCGGGTTTCCTCTCGAATCGAGAATTTCTCTTGCTTTCAAGTTTTTTATCAACATCGCCCCTCCTATTCCCGAATGGGATGTATAAATTCTTTATTTTTTTGCAATATGCAGGTCTCACCGAACCGGGCATGCAATCCCGCAGGACAGAACGGGAGTATTCTGCTTTCTGATGAGACTGTTCCCCGTCATTTCGACCGGCTTTTCGATCCGCATGAGATCCAAAATGGTCGGTGAGAATTCCCCCCTCACGCAGCTGCAAATCGCCACACCCCCCGATGACGAGAGGCACGGGATTTGTCGTATGGGCAGTCATCGGAGTGCCGTCCGGATTGGTCATGCACTCGCTGTTTCCGTGGTCCGCGGTGATGATATAACCGGCTCCCACCGCTTCGAGCGCCTCCACCACACGACCGACACAGGTATCAACCGCCTCAACCGCTTTAACCGCAGCTTCATAGACTCCGGTATGCCCCACCATGTCGGGATTGGCAAAATTGCAGATGATGATGTCGAAACAATCGCGCGCGACTTGCTCCACGAGTCTGTCCGCAACTTCATACGCCGACATCTCCGGCTTCAAATCATATGTTGTGACCTTCGGCGAATCCACCAGAATGCGCTCCTCCCCCTCATACGGTTTTTCAACACCGCCGCCGAAAAAAAAGGTCACATGGGCATACTTCTCGGTTTCGGCGATGCGAAGTTGCTTCATTCCGAAATCGGAAGCATATTCTCCGAGCGTATTTTTCAGCGATTGCGGGAGGTATGCGGTATGAATCCCGTGTATGGTCGCATCGTACTGCGTCATGCCGACAAAATGGATGTCCGGTTTTTTTCTCGAAAACCCGACGAAATCATCGTCCAAAAACGCCCTGGAAATCTGCCGTGCGCGATCCGGTCTGAAATTATAGAAGATTACCGCATCGCCGTCTTCAATCAGCGCAATGGGTTTGCCGTCTTTGCAAACCGATGCGGGGACGATGAACTCGTCTGTTACGCCGGATGCATAGCTTTGCTCAAAAATGCTCTCTGCACTGTCATAGCATAAATCCGAGCCCTCGGTGAGCGTCCGATATGCTTTTTCGATGCGCTCCCATCGCTTGTCGCGGTCCATCGCATAGTAACGACCGGAAACGGACGCCATTTTTCCCACTCCGATTTCCGCCGCCACCTCTTCGAACTCCTTGAGGTAGCGGAGTCCTGCATTCGTTCCCGTATCGCGCCCATCCGTAAATGCATGGACAAAGACGTCCTCAATTCCCTGTTGTTTCGCAAGTCTGAGCAGTGCATACATATGCTCCAAATGCGAGTGTACACCGCCGTCGGAGAAAAGCCCGATGAGATGAAGCTTCCTGTTCGGTTTTTCTTTTACAAACGCAACGGCATCCAGCAATGTCCGATTCTGAAAAAAGTCTCCGTCTCGAATCGCCTTGCTGATGCGCGTCAATTCCTGGTATACAATCCTGCCCGCTCCGATATTCAGGTGTCCGACTTCGGAATTTCCCATTTGCCCGTCGGGAAGGCCTACATCGGAACCGCTTGCGGATATCGCGGTTGTGGGATTGGACGAAAAAATACGGTCTAAATTCG
>JAUMXJ010000033.1 GCA_030529205.1 Bacillota bacterium
TCCCGCCTCTCCGTTTTTCAGCCCTGATGCATCAGTTTGAAATGCTGAGATTAATTATCAATACCAATTCGTCGGTTATATTACCACCACATAAATCAAATGTCAACAAAAAAAGAATAAAAATAATCTCATACTTACATCAAATAAAGCTTGTATTCGCAATCATTTATCACAAAAAAAACACTCCCCATTCTCGTGGGAGTGTTTCCGTTTCATTCATATTTGTTGTATTATCTGTCCCGGTGTCTTTGGCGTAAAGCTTCAAAAATCAGCACCCCGGCGGCGACAGATGCATTGAGCGAAGAGGTCTTTCCATACATCTCGATTCGAAGGACATGGTCACAATTTTCCTCCACCAATCTGGAAATGCCTTTTCCCTCCGAGCCGATCACGATGCCGAGAGCACCTTTAAAATCATGATTCGTATAATGCGCTTTCGCCTCGGGCGCGGTTCCGACAATCCAGAGACCTTTTTCTTTCAATTCCCTGATGGCGGAAACCAGATTTCCCACACGTGCAACGGCAATGTGTTCCGCAGCCCCGCTCGAAATTTTTACCACAGTGCTCGTAATAACCGCACTTCCGCGCTTCGGAATCACAACGCCGTGCGCTCCCGCCGCCTCCGCCGTACGAATAATCGCACCCAGATTATGCGGATCTGTAATGCCGTCGAGTATTACAACGAACGGAGGTTCTCCTTTCCGCTCCGCCAAATCGAGGATTTCCTCCAGATCGGCATATCGATATGGGGAGGTGTAGAGCACAACACCCTGATGCACACCCGACTCAACCCTGTCGATGGCCTCTTTGTCCGCAAATCGGATCGGATACTTCTTCTCCTTGCAAATATCGATAATCTTCTGGACGGTATGATCCCTGGAATCTTTAATTACCAAGAGCTTGTTCACTTCCGCACCGGAGAGCAGGGTTTCAAGCACAGCATTTTTCCCGTATACAATCAACTCATTTGCCGATTCTTCCGCTTCGTGCGTCTCATAATCGGTAAGCGTGTACTCGTCTTTCGGAGCTGCAGTCCTCTTAGGGAAGCGTCTTTTCTCCTCTTTCCTGTTCGGGTTTACACCGTTCTCTTTTTTTCCGCCTGTTCTTTTATGAAAAGCACCTTTTTGAGATTCCGGCTTTTTGCGCCATTCTCTCTCTCGTCCGCCCTTGCTCATACGCCCTCCTCTTTTTCCGCAATCCGTATTGATTCTTTTATAATTTCATCCAATCTCGCATCCCTACCTGAAAGTGCGAGATACCCGATAAGAGCCTCAAAGCCCGTCGCGTATCGATATTCCCCGACACTCGCATTCTTCGGAATCGTCTTCGGGCTTTGGTTTCTGGCGCGGATCACAATTTCCCATTCCTCTTGCGTCAAACTCGGTTTCAGCGTCCTGACAATCACATTCTGTGCCACGGCGCGCACATATTTTGAGGACTCCATCGCGATTTTGTGCGTCGACAACTGTTTCGTCAACACAAGGTATGTACGAATGTAGTTCTCAAAAATTGCATCCCCCACGAATGCGAGCTTCAGGGGATGCAAAAGTCTGATTTTTTCTTCAGTTAACTGATAATCCGCTATATCTAAATAACCCATGCGCAACCTTTATCAATCTGCAATCTTGGTCAGGAGAATCTTGCTTGAAGTTTCATCCATGACAGCCTTGATACGATCCCCGTCCACCAAAATCCTTCTCAGGTACTTCTCCGCTATTTCATCTTCCAAGTACTGAGAAATCGCTCTTCTGAGAGGTCTTGCACCGTAGGAACTGCTATATCCTTTATCCAACAGGAATTTTTTCACACTGTCGTCGATGTCGATCGACATCTTCTTGTCGGCAAGGTTTTGATATACTTCTTTCAGCTGAAGTTCCAATATATGCGCACAATCGTCCTTCGTAAGCTTGTCAAAGACCGCAATACTGTCCACACGATTGAGGAACTCCGGACGGAAGACTTCTTTGAGCTTCGCCTGCACATACTCCTTGCTTCTGCTCTCCGCTTCTGCGGATGTTCCGAATCCGATGCTGTTTCCGCCGACTCCCGTTCCGACATTCGACGTCATAATGATGATCGCATTTTCAAAGAACACGGTTCTTCCTCTCGAATCCGTCAGTCTCCCGTCATCCAATATTTGAAGAAGCATGTTGAAGACATCCGGATGCGCCTTCTCGATTTCGTCGAGAAGGACGACACTGTACGGTCTTCTGCGAATCACTTCGGTCAACTGACCCCCGTCGTCGTATCCGACATAGCCCGGAGGCGACCCGATCAGTTTGGATACCGTATGTTTTTCCATGTATTCACTCATATCCAGTCGAATCATGGCTTCTTCAGAGCCGAAAATCTCCTGCGCCAAGGCTTTCGCCAGCTCGGTCTTGCCCACACCGGTCGGCCCTACAAAAATAAACGAACTCGGTTTTTTGGTTTTTCTGAATCCGGACCGATTGCGTCGCACTGCGGCGGAGACTGCGCTGACCGCCTCATTCTGTGCAATGATTCTTCCGTGCAAACGGTCTTCGAGCTCAATCAGAATCTTCGCTTCTTCCTCTCCGATTTTTTGCACAGGAATCTTGCTCAGAGCCTCCACGACGAATGCGATGTCATCCTCATCGACCACAGCGGTCATTTCACTCTCGAGATTCTTGATATCGGCTTCCAATCTCAAAAATTCCGTTCTGAGTTCCGCCGCGCGCTCATAATCCCCTTTGGAGCTCGCCTCGTCATGTTCCTTCCTGAGCTCGTCAAACTTTTCGGTCATCTTTTTCTGTGCGACCAAATTCTTATTCAACAAATTTTTTCTGGATCCGGCTTCATCGATTACATCAATCGCCTTGTCCGGAAGATAACGATCCGAGATATATCTCTTTGACAACTTGACTGCGGAGACCACGCTTTCTTTCGGAATCACCACCTTGTGGTATTCCTCGTAGTAGTTCTTGATTCCCTCGAGAATTTCAATCGCCTCGTCAACAGTAGGCTCTTCCACAATAACCGGTTGAAATCTCCTCTCCAGCGCCGCATCTTTCTCGATATGTCTGCGATATTCGTCCAATGTGGTGGCACCGATGATTTGAACTTCTCCTTTTGCGAGCGCCGGCTTCAGAATATTCGCGGCATTCATCGCGCCGTTTGAATCTCCCGCACTCACAATATTATGCACTTCGTCAATAATTAAAATCACGTTGCCGTGCTTGGTGGCATCAAAAATAATGTCCTTCATCCTCTGCTCGAACTGTCCTCTAAACTGAGTTCCGGCAACGATTCCGGTCATATCCAGCTGAATCACTTCCGTATCGAGAAGTTTGTAAGGAACATTCCCCTCGACAATGCGCACCGCCAATCCCTCCGCGATGGCGGTCTTTCCCACTCCCGGCTCGCCGATGATCAGCGGATTGTTCTTCTGTCTTCGGTTGAGAATTTGAATCAACCGATCGATTTCATCCTCTCGTCCGATAATCCAGTCAATCTTGCCCGCAACAGCCTTGTCGATGAGATTTTCTCCGAATTTTCTCAACGCCTTGCCGATTTTCTTGCGTTCTTTTCCTCTATAGTTTTTCTCGCTCTCTTTTTCCTTTGTTTGCTTCTGTCCGGGATTCCCCTTTACTGAAGGGTCATCCTTGGAGTAAGGAACCATGCCGGAGAGAGGGAACTCTGTAAAGCCGTTGTCCTCCTCATACCCGTCATCATAAGCGTCTTCCCCTTCTTCCATTTCAAAATCTTCGTCATCCGCATCCTCTTCGTTGATGCCCAGCGCCATTTCGTCCAAGAAATGTTTAAATGCCTTCGCCTCTTCCGAGTCGGCATCCATCCCCGCCAGGGATGACAGCTGATTTTTCATATCTTCCACTGTTGCAATTCCCATCTCTTCGGCACATTTCATACAAAGTTTCATATTCTCCTTGTGCCCGGTGGTGGGTTCTATCTTCTGTATCATAACAACTGCGGTATTTTTGCCGCATTTGTCGCATTTCATCATGTCATCCTCCAATAATGGTATTATAACCTTCGCGATATTTAAAAACCATTAACATATTATGAAATTTAACTCACAACAATATTAATGGTCTCATCAAAAATCATTCAAAATACTGTATTTCACATATTCTTCATTTCGAAGAAGTCTTTCCCGTTTCGCTTAAAGCGTTTGTGCCAGCTGTCTGATGTACTCCGCCACTTCGTCCCTTAAATCGCTTCTGCGCAACGCGAACTCGATTCCCGCCTGCAAAAATCCGATTTTGGTTCCCACATCGTATCGCTTTCCCATAAAATCGTACGCCAGAACTTTTTCAAGTTTGGAAAGGGCGAGCAAGCCGTCGGTCAGCTGAATTTCCCCCCCCACTCCGGCTCCTGTTCGCTCGAGAATTGGAAAAATAGTCGGATTGATAATATACCTTCCGAGAATTGCCACATTGGAAGGCGCCTCATCCACACGCGGTTTTTCGACCAAGCCCTCGACGGAATATATGCGTTCCGAAAGCAGCTTTCCGTCGACAATTCCATACTTGCTCACCGCTTCTTCGGCAACCGTCTGCACCCCCAAAACCGATGCGCCGGTCTCTTCGTAAACCTCCATCATCTGCTTGAGGCAAGGCTTCCCGTCGTGATAGACCACATCATCTCCGAGCAGGACTGCAAACGGCTCATCTCCGACAAACGTCTTGGCGCAGAGGACCGCATGCCCCAATCCTCGCGGTTGCTTTTGTCTGACAAAATGCAGGTTGACAAGATTGGAAATACTGCGCGAGAGGCGCAACAGCTCCTCATTCCCCTTCTTCTCCAATTCATTGTCCAGCTCCGGATTGAAATCGAAATGATCTTCTATCGCCCGTTTGCTTTTTCCGGTTACAATGAGAATTTCCTCAATTCCGCTCTGCAGTGCTTCTTCCACAATATACTGAATGGTCGGAATATCGACAATCGGCAACATCTCCTTGGGAATCGCCTTTGTGGCGGGCAAAAATCTCGTTCCCAATCCCGCTGCAGGTATGATTGCCTTCCTCACCCTTCGTCTTTCCATTTTTCCTTCTCCTCTACAATGCCGCGATGCTATCCGCAGCATGCAACTGTATGATTTCTTCTTTAATCTTATCACTTAAATGGCCCGGCTCATAATCCGGTTTGCCCAAATAGTAGCCTTGTAGGTAGTCCACCCCGAGCTTAATCAGGGTCCTCATCTCCGCATAAGTCTCGACGCCTTCGCAAACGGTGAGGATATTCGATTTTTTCGCCTGTTCGAGAATGAGCTTCACCACATTCACCTTTTCCTGATCTTTCTCAATGCCCCGAACCAGATTCATGTCGATTTTCAAATAATCCGGCTGCACGCTTCTCAACCAGGCGCTGCCGGAATTCCCGTTGCCGTAGTCATCAATGGCAATCTGCATGGAGAGCTTCAGTTTCGCATTTTGTTTTATTTTTATGCACTCCTGCTCGATATCCTCTTCTTCGACGATTTCAATTACACATTTCGACAGCCGCTCACCGTACTTGAATTCAAGCAACTCCATATCCTCCTCGGATACGGCGGTGTTTGCAATCGAGTTGATAAACACTCTGCGATTGTCGAAAGACGCCGCATATTCGACCACATCCTCCAGGACCATGTCCATGGTGAGCATCTCCACTTCCGGAAGTCTATGCTGATACCGTGCGATTTTCAGGACGGTTGCGACATCCTTAATCTGTTCCGATGTCGGTCTCATCAAGGCTTCATATGCGACGATCTCCGCATTTTTTGCGCTGACAATCGGTTGGTATACAAATTTGGCCTGTCTTTCCTTAATAAAGTTCTCAAAGTGTTGATTGCCCATCAACATCATGTAGTTGTTGTCGAAGGATTTTCTATTAAACTCCGCAATCGTGCCTTTTACACTGTGTTTTCCGGTATACATCGCATAATCCGCATACTTGTGTAATTCCGCGATATCGCCGGTATCATCCGGATACCACGCAATGCCCGCCGTCGCTTTAATCGACATTTTTTGATCCGAAAAATACAGCTCCGCTTTGGACATGGCTTCCTTGACTTTCTTCACCTTGTCCCGAATTTCGGACTTGCTGTTCCTGTAGGTGAGGAACGCAAAGAATTCATCCCCCGAAATGCGGGCGACCGCAGCTCCCTCTCCTTCAAATCTCTTCAGAATATCCGCCATGGACTTGATATAAATATCTCCCGCATCGTGACCGTACGCATCATTGACAAATTTCAAGTCATCCAGATCCCACATGACCATCGCCGCTTTGACATTCTCCGCGGCAATAATGGCATCCACTCTTCTTTTGAATGAAAAGCGATTGAGAAGCCCCGTGAGCGTATCGCGATCTCTTTCCTCCATAATTCTGTTTTGCTCGAGAATCTCATTGGTACAATCCGTGATGACTTTGAGGATCACGGTCTTGGTCAATTCATTTTTGGCAACCGCCACACTGAAATCGTTTACTTCCCTCTCATTGAAATCCGTCACGATTTTGACATAGTGCTTGCGACCGTTGTGACTGCTCTCCCAAATGTCGATGGAAGAACCGTCCTCATTTTTATAGGAAATATATTTTCTGTACCTGGTTAGGAAGTCGTTCCTCATTCTGTTGTAGTATTCAAAACTGACTTCTTTCACAAAATCGTCCGTTTCGCCTTCATCGCGTTCGATGTCGACAATGTCGTAAACCCTACCGACCTTGTACACCACCCCCGACTTCTCGTCGATTTCCAAGGCGACGACCGGGAATTCCGAAAGTGCAAAAATACTCTCAAACTTATCTGCCGACTCACGTAGGGATACACGCAGAATGCGGATTTCCTCCAGCAACATATCAAACTCGGAGATGCTCGTCACTTCAAAGTTGATTTCCTCATCCGCTTTCTGCAACCCCCTGACCTGGGCGGTCACTCTTCTCGCATTGGCGGAGAGCATATTCGACAGCAGGATGGTCAACAATGCGCCGATTAAAAAAGAACCGAAAATAATGAACCAAATGCCCTGATCAAAATTCTTTACAGGTTTTTCTTTTTCCAACTTGTCGACGATGACCAGGAGATAGTAATCGGCATAGTCTTCCGTGTTGATAAATTTCACGGAGGAGAGATAAAACTCGCATCGACTGTCCTCGCCATAGTCCTCTCCGATGACGAATGTGGAGTTGATCGACTCGAACTCCTCTTCATAATCGTTGTTGATTCTTTTTAATTTCACGGTGGAATCGTTGAAGTAGTCGCACGCCTCGTCGACCTTAGTCCCCATCACTTCGAGTTCGACCGTCTCTCCCACCTGACATTGTGCAGTTTGTGCACGAAGAAGGGCATACCCTTTGATAAACTGATCCGTATTGACACTTCTGTGGAGACTGTTCATGACAATCGACAAATCCACTTCTACAATCAAAAATCCGATGGGATCGTAGTTTTGATCGCCGATGAGCGGTACCAGGTAATGCCAAAATTTCTCCCCGTCATTGTTATTGTAGTACTCCCAGGAACTCACTCTCTTGCTTGCATTCACCGCAGCCCTCGTGCTCAACTTTTCGCATTTTGCCTTATACTCTTTGAAGTATCTGGCATCATCCTCGTAGATGTCCTCGCTCCAATCCGAATCCAATTTTATGCCCAGGCGGTGCGCGATTCTCTCGTCTCCGTAGTACAGCGTGTTGTCCGCAGAATTATGAGATGACACGGTCGGGTTATAATCCAGCAGCGAAATAACCGTATCTTCACTTCCCTCATTGTACAACACGACCGTGATTCCGCTCGCCTTCAGGATCTGCAGAGCACTGAGCATTTCTGCGGTCAAATTGATTTGCAACTCGGGATTGTCGTGCAAACCCTCTTTTTTTGCTTTGCTGATTACCGAGTACAAGTTATCGATATTGCCCCAAATATCGCTCATACTTCTCTCTACAATCAATTTATTAAAAGATAAATTCTTGGCTATATAAGAAACCGCATTGATTTCCAGCTGTTTCCCGGTTCCGCTGATGGTAGTCATGGAAATAAACATTGCACTTTGAAGAATAATCAGCAAAATCATAAACAATATCACCAAATTCGAAATGGATATCTTTTTAGAAAGTCTTCTATTCTGATTCATACCGTTGGCCTCTTCATACAAGTATTTATGGAACGCTGATACATTTCCGTATTATCATTTTACAATATGCTCTTTTTCCCGTTTATTAAGATTATATTAAAGACTCCGAGTATTGTAAAAATAAATAAGTTTAAAACTATTCGTATTTTTATTCGATTTTTTGATATTTTTTGTTATAATAAGGATACAAAATACGTGTTCGGACAAAGACAGTCTGTAGCTCAACATGGAGGAAATATGAAAAAAGTAATTTCTATTGTCATGGCAATGGCACTATTGCTCGCAACTTTTGTATCTTGCGGCGGCTCCGCAATTACCGGGAAATGGACGGCAGTCTATGGTGATATGGGCGGAATGAAGGTGAAAATGACTGCAGACAGCTTCGAGATGGGCTTGGAAATCAAGGCGGACGGCACCGCAATCGGAACAACCGGAGATTCCGTTGAATCCAAGATGAAGTGGAAAGAAGAAAAAGGTGTTTACAAATTCACAGGAGAAGGCGTCGGTGAAGAAGCGACCGGAAAACTTGAAAACGGCGTCCTGGTTTTGGACTACAACGGTATTAAGAATTATATGAGCAAGGACCCT
>JAUMXJ010000034.1 GCA_030529205.1 Bacillota bacterium
AATTAGTGACAGTGATGGGGCCGAGTGGAAGCGGAAAAAGTACATTGATGTATTGTCGAGACATCCTCTTTACAGGGCGATGCGTCTGGATAAATTGTCGATCTACGCATTGACTAAGACTCTCAAAGCCGCTTTGTTCAAGGAATCCGCTCTCGTTGCCGACTTGATTCGTCTGAATGCCGAAGAATTGAAATCAAGGGTGCATCGTTTTATTCGAAGTTTTAGACAAAATGTAAAGGGTGAGCAGGAATATAACAACAGTATTGATAATGGTAAACTAATTTTGTCGGGGATTCCGATCAAATCGGGTATAGGCGGCGGAACCTTTGCAATAAGCGAGATTGAGTCTTATGGACTAGAAATAAAAATACCCTATCAAAACATCAATTCGGTTGCAAAATCGCTGAGAAACGCAGAAGTGCCTCTTATCGGAAGAATTGAGGATGAGTCTATCATTCTTGATTTTAGAACGATTATGAAAGATGACGAGGGATTGTTAAAATTAATACTTAAAAATCTAATGTATAATATATCTTTAACCTAATTTTCTATTGTTATACATAAAATGATACTATAATGGTCATGCTATAAGGAGGATGAAAATGGCAGAAAGAATTCTATTGGTAGATCCTGATGAAATCATGCTGAAGGGATTGAAGTTCAGCCTGGAGCAGGAAGGGTATACTATAGAGACAGCTACAGACGGAAAAGTAGCTTACGAAATGATTCTAAACGGAGTTTATGATTTAATTGTCCTTGAGCTAGGGCTGCCAAATCTTTCTGGCTTTGAAATCTGTAGAAAGGTTAGAGAGTTGTCAATGACACCGATTATTTTTCTGACCGAAAAAGCGGATGACTCTTCAAAAGTACTAGGATTTGAATACGGTGCTGATGACTATGTCACAAAACCGTTTGTAATGCTGGAACTCAAAGCGAGGATTAAAGCTCTGTTCAGGAGATCACGACAACCCGATACTTCGAATCCTTCAAATATTATGAAGTTTGGAGAGATTGTGGTGAACACGCTCGGTAGGAAAATTCAAGTTCGTGACAAGAATGTCAATTTGACTGCAAAGGAATTTGACCTGTTGTTGCTTATGATTTTGAACGCGGAAAAGGTGTTCTCGCGTGAGGAATTATTGGATGCGATTTGGGGATATGAGTATTACAGTGATGTCAGGACAGTAGATGTCCATGTAAGGAGACTGAGAGAAAAAATAGAGGCGGATTCATCAAAGCCGGAGTACATTCAAACGAAATGGGGAGTGGGATACTTCTTCAAATTAAATCAAGAAGATAAAGCGGTGTAACACCGTATCCATCATTAACGGCAGGTCCGGGACAGTAAGCTGCCGGTGAGCAATCACAATTGTGGTTGCTCTTTTATTTTGATTTTTTTCCAAACGAAAATTTGTTTTCCGTCCCGTTCAACAGTCGTTTGATATTGGCACGATGTTTGAAAATAATAAACAGCGTATAAAGGGAAGGAACTACACAGTAGGAAGGCTCTCCGTATAAAAAGTATACCCCGATCGGAAAGACGACGGCCGCAGTGATTGAAGCAATGGACATATACTGTGTCACGGCGATAACGAGAATCAGTGTCGCGGCAAGAATCAGCACCAACAGGTAATGCAGTGCAAAGATGAGTCCTCCCGCCGCTGCGACCCCTTTGCCGCCTTTCATTTTTAAGAATGGAGAGTAACAATGGCCGAGTACGCCGATAAATCCGGCAAGACACTGCATGCTGAAAATGCTGCCCAAGACAGGAATCCCCATTTTTCCGGCAATAAAGGCAGGTAAGAAGCCCTTTGTCATATCCAGAACCAAACAGGTAAAACCTGGGCCGGGGCCGCAAACCCTGAGAACATTGGTAAATCCGGGATTTTTGCTGCCGGATTCCATTATGTTCACCCCCAAAAATTTAGGGACAAGGACAGAAAAGGGAATGGACCCGTAAAGATAGGCAAAGACAATCAATAAAAAAATGTTCATTCGGAACCTCGCTTGCATTTTATAGCCAGTTTCGATTTTATCAAATTAAAGATGGAATGGAAAGACTTTACAAATAATGGAATTTATGATATAAATAACCATGAAGCGTTCTCTGCTGTTCGGGGTGTTGATTCTTGTTCCGATTCTCTATTTTTTTCATTTGCATGTGTACAAGGGAATTGTTACGGATGCGAGACTTCAGAATCCCTCGCATCAAAAAACGATTCCTTCGATGATCGAAATAGAGGTGGAGGTTATTGAAAGAGAATGCAATTATATGTATCTTGTTCGCGTCGTGAGAGGCACTAATTCCGGCAAAAAGCTTATTCTACGTTTTTCATCTCAATCGGATTTTCCCGATGCTCCATATTTGAAATGTCGAATTGATTGTAATCAGCGTCAGTATATCAGCTCCAAAAACTATGGGTTCGACTATGACCGATACCTCTATTCGAGAGGGATAGAAGGGGTATACAAAGTCCATGATGCAGAGCAAATCCCCTCAAAAGCACCGCTCAGATTTTGTGTTCGGAGACGTATAGAAGAAACGCTTGATCGGTACGGAATGGGGTCGCTTTTGAAAGCGTTGGCTTTGGGAGATAAAGGTGAATACGAGTTGTATCAAAGGATGAAGGGACTGGGAGTCAGTCATCTTCTGGTGATCTCCGGACTTCATTTTTCATTGATTCACCATGTAGTGGCCAAATGCGTATCTTTTATGGGGCGGTATATCCGGTTTGTATCGGTTCTTGTTGTCATGTGGTGTCTGCTTTTTTTGACGAAAGAATCCTATTCATCACAGCGCGCATTTTTTACTGTGGTCTACTACGAGTGCGCCAGAATGTTGCATCGCAAGACCGATGTCCTGTCCATGACCTCTTTTTCTCTATTCATGATACTGCTTTTGGAGCCGAGAGCTGTCTTATCGATGGGACTTTATCTCAGTCTTTATGTGTACCTGGTCGTGACTTTTCTATACAGGCGCCTGTCTGAAAAGTCTGAATTTTTTGTGTGGGAATTGCTGAAATTTTCGATATTCATTCAATTTGCAACTCTCCCGATCTCTTTGTTCATGTTTGGAAACGTGAATCTCCTTTCTTTTTTAGCAAATGCTCTATGCGTCCCGTTTATGAGTTTGTTGGTTCCCATGTCTTTTTTGACCCTGATCTTCATAGATTGTTCTCATATACGACTTCTCTGGAGTTTTTTGGAGGACAGTTTTCATATTCTTGTCGAATCCGTTCCCATGAAGTCGGTGTATTTATCGTTCAGCTTTTTTCGATTGTTTCTGCTGTCCATTCTATTGCTTGGATTCGGCATGGTTTTTAGGAAGTTTCATAAAAGCAAGGTGCTCTATGTCTTGGCTGTGGCGGTTTGTTTTTTACCCGTTCCGAAAAGTAGGATTGCAATCATCAATTTTGATGTGGCGCACGGAGATGCAACATTGCTTCGCATCGGAGAGTCCACCATGCTGATCGACACCGGAGACGGGAAGTGCAAATTGGCGGGGGAGCTTCGAAGACACGGCATATCTTCATTGGATATCCTGATACTGACTCATGCACATAACGACCACATAGGGGGAGTGAGAGAATTATGCGAGCAAATGAATGTCGGGACGGTTTTTTTGACGGAAAACGCGCTTTCGGAACTGAACCGGGATTCACAGGGTTGCGGCAATCGACAGAATGTTTTTGAGAATACTTCCGTTCGTGTTGTTTCACAATCGATGACATTCCGCTCGGATGAGAACATTGTTCTGAAGTTCTACAGATTGTATGATGAGAGTGATGAAAATGATAACGGGATTTGTGCCGTGATTGAGGACCAAGACTATGTGTATTGTTTTTTTGGAGACGCTTCCGTAAAACAAATCGTTCGGATTTTGGATTTCGGTAAAAAACAGGCTAGTCTCAGGGGAGAAGTGTTTTTTGTCAAGGCTCCGCATCATGGTTCGTCCACTTCCACGGATGAAGATCTGTATCGCTCTCTGCGTCCTCGATATGTCTCGGTTTCTCATTCATACAAATATCTTCTTCCGTCAAAGGAATTTATGAAGGACTGTAAAAGTTACTATTCGACATACTACTTGGGCACTCATACATTTACGGAAGCCGGATTGTCCGACGCTTATCTAAAATAGTGGTTCTTTTGCTACAAATTTATTATAGAATAGATACATGAGCGATAAAACCAGAAAGCAGGATGAATTTGAGCAATTAAAGGCATTGTTCATCGAATCCAAAAGCGGTGTCTTGCCGAAGTCTCTTTTACTGAGCGGGGAAGAGGAGTACCCTCTCACTTCGTATATTCGACAAATCAAGTCCGTTGTTCCGATGCCCGAACTTAATATCACGGAGTACAGGGATGTTTTCCCTTATGACAGTGTAAAAAATGCATTTGATGTGCTTCCGATGATGAGTGATTTCAGATTGATTATTTTGAATAAAACCGGGTATTTCAAGTGGAATAAGGACGAACGGTTCCACGCGCTTTTTTCCGATATTCCCGATCATATTCGATTGGTGGTATTTGAGACGGATTTAAATAAAATCTCTGCAAATTATAAGAAATTTGAAAAGAGCACGAGAAAGATTGTTCTCGAAAAAGTCAGTAAGACCTATTTGTTGTCCTGGATCAAGGATGAATTTAAAAATGCTTGTGCCAAGTACGGAGCGGATGCGTGCGGGAGATTGACGCACGATGCGACGGTTCAGCTTGCGGAACGCGGTGTCGAGAAGGGGATGTTCTTTGTCAAGAACGCGATCGATTATTTTGCGGCACAAAGCCGTGAAATTTCGGGAGCTGAAGTGACTGCCTATTTCGGGTCATCCGAGAAGAACACCGTCTGGATGCTCTATGAGAAAATCGTAGACGACGATTTTGTGGAAACGGTACTGTCGCTTCTTGATGAGGGAGAAGACGAGTTCGAAATCTTCGGGAGAATCAGCTCTCTGATTCGCAGCGGACTCAGGTATAAGATGGGGGATTTTGAAGGAACGCCGTACATGTCCAAGGCCGCATCCAAGGTATCCTATGCGTTTGAGGAAGATCAGCTCCGCGACTTGGTTTCCCGTCTTTCGGCGATTGATATTGAGATGAAGAGCACATCCGCATCCAAGAAAAACTTACTGTTACAGGCGGTAAGCAAAATCAGACACGCAAAAAGACGCTAGTACATAGCGTCTCGTCCAAGTATCGTCAACCAATATCTATTTCTTAAGCGCGTTCAATCTAGCTCTCATGCGTGAGATTTTTCTGGAAGTCTTATTCTTGTGGAAAAGACCAGTATCGCCAAGTCTAGCCATCAGCTTTTGATAAGCAAGCATTTTTGCTTCGGCTTCTTCAAGATTGTTTTGTGCAACAGCTGCCAAGAATCTTTTTTCCGCTGTTTTAGCTCTGGATTTTTTAGCTTTGTTGCGTTCAGTCTTAGCGTTGATTACTGAAATTCTCTTTTTCGCAGATTTAATATTTGCCATGTTTCCTCCTGTCGTAAATGCACGACAGAAATTATATCATGCCGGACAGTGATTTGCAAATGGAAATGCTGCGAAGTATGTTAATAGTATGTTACAGTTTAATGTGCCGGATGTCGGATTTCGATATTCCACTTTTATTTTTATATGGTGTTATAATGAACACGGAGGGTTTATGAGACGAGTCATCCTGATTGTGATGGACAGTGTGGGAATCGGAGAATTGCCGGATGCACATCTGTTCGGAGATGTCGGTTCGAATACATTGCGCAGTGTAGTAAGAGCAAATCCGCATATCGAGCTGCCGCATTTGCTTCGGCTTGGCGTCGGCAAAATAGACGGAGTCGATTATTTGCCGAAGGAGAATGCGGTCGGGTGCTATGGACGCGCCGCGGAAGTGTCGAAAGGAAAAGACACTACTACCGGACACTGGGAAATTACAGGTGTACATAATCTTGTTCCGTTTCTTACGTATCCGAACGGATTTCCGGAGCATGTCATTCGTGAGTTTGAGAGAAGAACGGGAAGAAAAACCGTTTGCAACCGCCCCGCTTCGGGGACGGAAATTATTGAGGAACTCGGTCCGCACCATATGAAGACGGGCGAGTTGATCGTCTATACCTCCGCGGACAGTGTATTTCAGGTTGCGGCACACGAGGAAATCGTCCCCCTTGAGGAATTGTATGATTGTTGTAAGATTGCGCGAGAACTGCTTGTGGGCGATGTCAGTGTTGCACGCGTGATTGCAAGACCTTTCACAGGAGTACCCGGAAGATTTGAGCGAACCGCAAACAGGAGGGATTATAGCGTGAAACCGCCTGAAAAAACGCTTTTGGACAATATCAAGGAGAGCGGTTTGGAGGTGAAAGCGGTCGGAAAAATAAGCGATATTTTTGACGGGGAAGGGATTACGGAAAGTGTTCACACCCGTTCGAATGTTGACGGCATGGAAAAAACGGTTCTGTATATGTCTCAGGATTTTTCCGGCATAATTTTTACGAATTTGGTGGATTTTGACTCGAAATACGGGCATCGCAGAAATCCGATCGGATACGGTTCGGCGCTGGAAGAGTTTGATCGCGAGCTTCCGAAAGTGCTCAATGCAATGAAAGAGGAAGATATTCTCGTGATTTGTGCCGACCACGGCAATGATCCCTGCTTTCACGGGACGGACCACACGAGGGAGTACATTCCGATTCTGGTCTACGGGAAAAACCTTGCGTCGGATGTGAATATCGGGACAAGAGGCAGTTTTTCGGATATCGGTGCGACAGTGGCGGAGTATCTCGCTGTCCCGCATCATGGTCGAGGGGAGAGTTTTTTGCATAGAGTCGTCAGGGACCCGGCAAGAGAATAGAAAAGGAAATGACAAGGAGGCGGCATGGAACAAAAAATCAAAGAGAGCAGTCGTTTTATTCAAGATCAGGTGAAGGAAGTTCCGGAAGTGGCGATTGTGTTGGGAACGGGGCTCGGTGATTTCGGCAGCAGCATTGAGGAGCGTGTTGTCATTCCCTATGAGGAGATTCCTCATTTTCCCGTTTCGACGGTGGAAGGGCATGCGGGTTGTCTTTTGTTCGGGAAACTCGCCGGAAAATATGTGATTGCCATGCAGGGGCGTTTCCATTATTATGAAGGATATGACATGGCACAGGTAACGTTTCCGATTCGGGTCTTTTACGAGTTGGGATGTCGCAAGCTGGTTTTGACCAATGCGGTCGGCGGTGTGAATGTCGACTTCAGGCCCGGCCAATTGATGTTGATAGAGGATCATATCAATTTTGGGGGGATATCTCCGCTGAGGGGCAAAAATTTGGATGATTACGGTCCCCGTTTTCCCGATGTATCGGATGTGTATTCGAAAGAATTCAACGGCAGGATTCTTGCCGAGGCTCAAAATATGGGGATGCATCCGGCGAAGGGCGTTTACTGTTATATGCCGGGTCCGCAGTTTGAGACGGCGGCGGAAATTCGGATGGCGAGGATTCTCGGGGCGGATGTCGTGGGAATGTCCACCGTTCCTGAGGCGATTGTCGCGGCACACATGGGTATGCGCGTAACCGGGATCTCCTGTGTTACGAATATGGGAACAGGTGTGCTGGACGGCCCGATCGATCATGCCGGCGTGAATGAGGTGGCGAAGAGTGCGGAAGGTGACTTTGGGGCGCTCCTCAGAAAAATAGTCGAATTATCGTAGGTTGTGAAAATGAACATAAAAGACGTGATTTCAAAGAAAAAATACGGCGGAAAGTTGTCGGAGGAAGAGATTGATTTCTTTGTCAAAGGATATGTGGATGAGCGTATTCCCGATTATCAGGCTGCCGCATTTTTGATGACGGTGTATTTTAACGGGATGGACGCGGATGAAACCGCGTGGCTGACGAAGGCGATGGCGGAATCGGGCGATTGTGTGGATTTGTCATCCATTCCGGGACGCAAAGCGGATAAGCACTCGACGGGGGGTGTGGGGGATAAAATTTCCCTCGTCGTGATGCCGGTCATGGCGGAGCTGGGCATTCCTGTAGCCAAGATGTCGGGCAGGGGCCTCGGTCATACGGGGGGGACGATTGATAAGCTTGAATCGATCCCCGGATTTCGTGTGGAAATGTCCTCGGAAGATTTTTTGCGCCAGGTTCAGAAGCATGGAATTGCGCTCGTGGGGCAATCGGGCAATATGACGCCTGCGGATAAAAAGATATATGCGTTGCGTGATGCGATTGAATGTGTGGATTCCATACCTCTGATTGCGAGTTCGATTATGAGCAAGAAAATCGCTTCGGGAGCGGATGTGATTGTCCTGGATGTCAAGGTCGGGCGGGGGGCTTTTATGAAGGACCCGGCACAGGGAAAGGCATTGGCGGAGGCAATGGTATCCATCGGAAAAAGTCTCGGAAGAAACACGGTTGCGGTGCTTACCGCAATGGATCAGCCTCTCGGCAGGGAAGTGGGAAATGCAAATGAGGTTGCGGAGGCTGTTCGGATACTCGGCGGAGGAGGAGAACCGGATGAAGTGGCGGTGGCGACCGAAATTTGTACACATATGGCTCATC
>JAUMXJ010000035.1 GCA_030529205.1 Bacillota bacterium
AGGAGCCCGACAAAGTCGCGGGAGCGGATTGAAAAAGGAATCGTCAGCGATTCTGCCTGCAAATGCAATCGGGAAAGGGCGTTTATCAAAGAGAAGTCTGTTTTCCGTCGCGATTGCTCTACTGCTTATGCCGCTCACTTTATGGTTCGGGGAGACATTTCTGCAGGGAAAAAAATACTATTTTATTTCTCTACTTCTTTTGTTTGAAATGATGCTTCCTTTTTTTCTCATCTATGAAGGAAGGAAGCCGAAGGCGAGGGAAATCGTCATCGTCGCATCCCTCTGCGCCATCGCCGTGGCGGGAAGACTTGCGTTTTTTATGCTTCCGCAGTTTAAGCCCGTGATGGCGGTGGTCATTGTTTCGGGAATTGTATTCGGCGGAGAGACGGGATTTCTGGTCGGTGCGGTCAGTATGTTCGCCTCCAATCTGTTTTTTTCACAAGGCGTGTGGACGCCATGGCAAATGGTAGCAATGGGGCTTATCGGGCTTCTTGCGGGATTGGTATTTCGAAGAAATACATCGGTTCCGCCAAAAGGCGGCATGATGCTGTTCGGTTTTTTGGCAGCCATTGCGGTGTATGGCGGCATGATGAATTTTTCTTCCGCGGTGATATGGTCCGTCGATATCAATTGGAAAACCGTTTTTCCATACTATGCAACCGGATTCCCGTTTGATGTCGTCCACGGAATCGCGACGGCATTCTTTTTGTGGATCGGCGGGGAAGCTATGATAGAAAAATTGGAGAGAATCAAGTATAAATACGGGCTGATGTAGTCGGTACGATTATAATCCCGTTGAATCGTGGTATAAACAGGTCGGAAGGATTGAATCAGGCTGTATAATTTTGATATGATACCTTCGGCGTTATTGTTCTTTGTATTCCAAATACAAAGCTAAGAGGGAAACAGGTGGAATTCCTGTGCGGTCCCGCCGCTGTAAACAAGGAGTTTGTCCGGTATGCCACTGTGAAGTTCATGGGAAGGTGAGACAAATGAAAATCTGTGAGCCAGAAGACCTGCAATAACGTATCACATTGCGATGGTGAATCGCAAATGTGGTGAATCTGCCTGTGTCTTTGTTTGGAAGAACGGCTCTCTACGGTTGAATACGGAACTGTGGCATGTGTCACAGTTTTTTTGTTTTTATAAGGAAAAAAGAAAGAGGAAAGAGGAGGAAAAATTGCTGTACGGAAATGTATTGAAAAGAGCATTGGCGTTTGTCATTGCGTTCACCATGGTTTTCTCGGGCGTGTTACCGCTCGGGTACAGTGGAGCGTCCGCGGTGTTCGCCGAGGGCGAAGTAAAGATCACCGGAGTCTCCATCAGCGGAGAACCGATTGAAGGAAATACCCTGATCGCTGTCGTGACAGGGGAAGGTGGACAGGAGGCGACCAATGTCCGCTACCAGTGGAAGTACTATGTGAATGAATTCACCGGAGAATATGATGATGAATATGAAGAAATATGGGGTGACGTTCCGTACAACATTGAAAATGCAAACGGCAAAGAATTGCTGCTGACATATGAATTGGTCGGCAAAAAAATAGCCGTTGAAGTCGCCGGGGATCTCGACAGTAAGGGAATCTCGGAAAAAAAGACGGTGGAGGAAAACCCCGCTCCGAATCCGGATCGTGAGATTCTGAAAACCATCGTAAAAGGCGTGGGATTCACTCCGCTGAAGCCGGTTTTCGGAACGGATACCGAGATTCTTCCGTTGATGCGTGCGTTTTTGGATAAAAAATTCGGCACGGTTGCAGGATATGAGGGTGTGACGCTCAGACTGACGGGCTCCAATTTCCCTGCGGTCATCGGGATGGACGGGGTGATTCATTATTTTTATAAGCCGATTGAAAAGATTATTGCTCCCGGAATCTTTTATCCGAATACACCGGACTCCGATTCCATCAGAGGAAATACATACCAGCCCGAGCTGACATTCGAGGTGAGTAAGGGAAAAGAGGCGATGTCATTCAAGAAAAAAGTCAATGTCTACTGGGACATCGACAAGCTCAAGAGCGATTTGAATGAAAAAATTCTTCTGGCGATTCCGGAGGAGATGGTACGCGGGGCGAATGCGAGCTTCTCCGAGATGAAGACGGCCGTCGTCCTGCCGAACCGCCTGGAAGGAAAGAAGAAGGTGGAGATTGTCTGGGAGACGGACAATCCGAATGTACTGAAAATAGAAGAGAAGAAGAAAACATATCAGGATACGGAGTATATCATCACGCCGCAGAGCGTGCGTGCGGATACGCCGGTCAAGCTGTATGCCAAAATTGCAAAATACAATTTTACCAATGCGAGCACCGACGAAGAAAAGGAAATCAAGACCCTCAGCAGGGAGTTCAATCTAATTGTCAAGGCGGATACCGCGATTGACGATGAACTCCGAACTCTGCAGGAAAAACTTGAGAACAACTTAACACATGATAAGTTCAAGTACTCGAATTCCAAGGAGTCGGTTGACGGAGCCGCCGTAATCGGAGACTTCAGGCTGCCGATTGTCAGCAGCCTCGGGATAGACAAATCCTATCAATATAAGATTAGTGCAACAAGCCCGGATGAACCGTATCTCTCGGTTAATTCATATCGAGTGAATGTCATCAGACCTCTTTTCGGTAGCGGTGAAAAAGCGGTGAGACTGACCGTTGCCGTGGAGAAGAAAGACAACCCGAATATCAAGGCGGAGAGGACGCTTACATTTATGCTCAAGGAGCATGGGGAACGCGATTTATCCGATGCCAAGACACTGATGGAACTTGTAAAAGCATCCTATTTTGAAGGAATCAAAGGGGAAAACGTCGATCAAAATCAGATTTCAAAAGATTTGCACGCTTTCCGGGAAGCGTACATGGAATCCGGAAATTTGCGCTGGTCTTATCGGTATGTCGATGACAAAGACATCGGCGTGAAACCGGTGGATATTACGGGATACGACCCGATGGGGTCTGCGGGATGGAGAGTGTTCCGCTCTTCCGTACCGGGCATCATCAGCCATGAAAACCTGCGTTTCACACAGCCGAAGTATGATACGGAAGTTACGATTGACAGTATGCTGTCCAGTGTGCCGTTCCTCCATTACTTAAAAGCATATCCGGATAACGCGGAGATTCAGGCACTTCTCAATCAGCCTGTCAGCGTGACGCTTTCCGTGAAGGGAACCCACGGACCGAAGCCGGCTGACGGCGAGGCGGGTATCGCAACCGTCAGAATCAAGTTTTACGACGGACAGAACAAACAGCAGATTGTTCCGTTCGGCGTGTTTCAAGTTAAATCGGGTCTTGCAAAGGAATGGGGATACACCGGCGCCGATGTGGTCAAGAACGCCGACGAGGGCAATGTCACCATGCTGGACGCGCTCGTGTACTTCACGACGAAGAACTTGGGACTTGAAAATCCGAGTGAACAAGGGGAAAGAAAAAGGATTCGTGACAGCCTGGAAGTGAACGGAGGGTTCGTAAAGACCGTCCTCGGGAAGCAGACGACAACACATCCGTTTTCATTCTATGTCAACCATACCATGTCGCATGACGGTGTCTTGACACCGAGTGGAGAATACACCGGCTATTTTGTCGACAATGCGGTTATCAAAGACGGCGACGATCTGACTTTCCTGTTCTATCAGAAAGAAGATTATTCGGATTATTATGCCTGGTTTGAACAGGAAGACGATGTCGTCAAGGCGCTCAACATTCCGAAAGATGAACCGTTCAAGCTGACACTGAAGGGATACAGCTCTCACTATGCGTTTCGTCCCGAAACGTTCATCAATCGCAATACCAAGGCGTTGGGAGGACATGATGTCTGTCTGATCAATAAAGACACCGGTGAGATTACCAAGATTGAGGATAAAGTGACCGACGGCAAGGGTCAGGTGCAGCTCAGCTTCGATACGGAAGGCGATTACCTGGTTACGGCAATCGGCAACAATACACTTGGAATCATCGCACCGATTCTGGAAATTCATGTAACACCGGGTCTCAGCGATGAGGACAGAACCCGCATCATCGATGCGGATCTTGCGGCTCTCACATTTACCGTGATTCGCGGCGGGAATACCGCACAAGACAATGTGATATCCAATCTGAATCTAGTCAACGCCGGTGCAAGCGGGAAGACTTCCATTACATGGCATTCCGGTGATGAGGATGTGATTACCCGCAGCGGTGTGGTGAAACGACCGCTCAACGAAGCCGGAGACAAGCAGGTGACACTCCGCGCAACCGTCGTGTATGGGGACGTTTCTAAGAGCAAAGACATTACGGTCACCGTGAAAAAACTGCCGGGTTCGGAAGAAGAACTCGAAAAAATTGTCGGCAAGCTGAAAAAATACATCACGGTCGAAGAATACGCAAAAGACAATATCACCAAGAAAGACACCAATATCATCGTGTCGGTCCGCGAAATGGTAAAAGGAATCAATCCTTCCGCGGATGTGGAAAATATCTGTGAGCCTTCCGCGGAGCAGACACAGATTGCGGTCGACGGCGGCATTACATATGGTGAAAAAGCGGTACGAAACAAGACGGTAAAATTTGTCGTAACTCTGGGAAGCGCGAAAAAAGAGTTCACTCCGAGCGTCAGCGTACCGGCGAGAAAAGCGACCAAGACAGAAGCGCTTCGAGGGGATTGGCTTACCTTTGACATGTTCAAAGGAAGCAATAAATCCATCGACGAAATCACCAAGGACCTCATGCTTATATCGGAAGAGTCCGTGAAGTATGATGTGGATATGACATGGACATCCGACCATCCGGCTGTCAGCATTGCGGATTATGCTTCAAACAGAGCGTATAAGGCGACGGTGAAAAGACCGGAAGCAGGTCAACCGGATATCACCGTGAACCTGACCTGCACCATCAAGCCGGGTCGAGATTGGAGATGGACACCTCCTGTCGGGGAAATGCCGAACCCTCCTTACGGAACCAAGGTATTTACGATCAAGATTAAGGCACCGACTCAGGAAGAGTCCGAAGCGGCGAAGAAATTCCTGCAGGATGCCATTCAATTGTTTGAGCTGGATGAGATGAACGTGAGAGGAACGAAGGAAAAAGTTGATCTCATGAACATCACCTATCACTTCAACAATCATCCTTTGAACTGGAACTATGTCAATAAAAAACCGGGCTACAAGACTGCTTACAAAAATATTCATATGGAATGGAAGTCCGAAAATCCGGGAATCGTTCGTCTTTACAGCACATGCGATATCAAGCGGACGGCAGAGGATCAGACGGGGGATATCGTCCTCACGCTGAGTTATGACGGCGTCAGTCTTGAAAAAAGATGGCCGACTGTCGTCAAGGCGTTCGGCCCGAACGAAGTAGAGGAATTGAACCGGCACACGAAAAAATTTGCCGATGACCTGAATTTTGACCTGATCAAAGAAAAGAACGCATCCGCAATCAATGTCCTGAACGATTTGAAACTGATTGCTTCATGGAAAATTGTCAACGGAGAAAATAAGTTCGGGATCAGAAAGGATTACCATGAGAATGGGGTCAATATCGCCTGGGAGAGCAGCCATCCGGATTTGGTTCAAATCAAGTACAACAGAATCGCCGTCGGAAAACAACCGGAGAAAAATACGAAGGTCACCCTGGTTGCAACACTTTCCAATATGCGATTTGAGGAAGCCGAAGGGGTCAGGAAATATACAAAGGCGATTCGCCTCATCGTTCCGGGAACAAATGATGTAAGCCCAACAGAAGAGATGCTGAATGACACGGCTCCGGATACTTCTCTCGAAGATTCCAAGGCACTCCTCCGATCCATCGCCGAACTGTATCGCGGCAAAGATGCGGAGTGGTGGAAAAAGAGCGGAAGCTTCTGGCACGCAACCCTTGTTTCCGCGTACAGCAAAGACATCGAACACGCCGGCCTCGGCGTCGGCGACGAAATCATGAAAGCATTCGTCGACACGCAAATCAAGGAGAATCTTGAAAAGACTTCCGGTGATGAGGCGAAGGCGAGTACGGATGCCAAATTGCTTCTCTATACCATCAATTCACTCAGTGCATTCGGATTTGATGCCGGTAAAATCACCGACAGCAAAGGTGTGCAGGCGGATGCATTTGCACGTTTGAACGCAATCAAGCTTGAGGACGCGAAAAAAGGATACTTTGTGACCATCGCACCATATGTCCTGAAAGTATTGAGACAGGGCGGAGTGACCGGTGCGGAAGAAAGTGCATATATTCGTTACCTAGTCGACGAATTGAAGAACGAAGCAAACTTCAAATGGGGCGTGGATACTCCCGCTATGATTATACAGGGACTTGCGCCGTACTATACGACACATCCGGAAGTAAAGACGGCGGTGGACGCCACACTAACAAAGATTTCCGAAAAACAATCTCTCAACGGCTCGACGGGCAGCACCAACTCGGATGCCATGGTCATCGTTGCGCTTGCAAATTTGGGAATCAATCCGCATACGGATTCCCGTTTTGTGAAAGCAAACGGTAGTCTGGTAAACGGGCTCCTTCTCTATAAATTGGATGACGGCAGCGGTTTCGGATTCAAAGACACGAAAAAGTTCAACGATATGGCGACCTACCAGGGCGCAATGGCGTTATTGTCATATATTAAGCTCAGTGAAAAAGAGGGCGTATACGATATTTTTGACTTCTCGGCGCTTTCCAAAAGACCTGCCGTCCACGGAGAAGCTGCACCGCTCGGAGAAGTGACGGTGACCATTCTCGGCGAACAGGTCAAAATCGCCGATCGAGTGAGAATCAGCCTGACAAATGATGCGGCGCTTCTCGATTTGAAGAGCAAGGGCTATGTGGAAAACAATGCAGGTTATTTTACACCGCTCCATGCGGCCATTTCTGCAATGGAACAAGGCGGAAGGTTCACCTTTACCTGCAAGAACGGAAAACTTCTTCCGAAGATTTCGCTACAAGGAGATTATGGCGCCGAGAGCGGATGGATTTACCATGTGAATGGAAAGTATATTGCGGATCCGAGCACTTTAAAATTGAAAAACGCGGATAAGGTTCTGTTCTTCTTTAACAAGGGCTATGACGGCACAATGTATGCCGCTTTCGAAAAAGACAGACATCGTGTTAAGGTCGGAGAAGATGTCACAATCAAAGTAACGGGGCAACCGGTAAAAGAAACACAGGAAGCTCCTACGGCACTTCAAGGTGCAAGGGTTCTACGAAACGGCAAATTTGAAGGTTTGACGGATGCATCCGGTTCCTATACTTTAAGAAATCTCACCAAGGGAACCCATGTGATTACCTTGGAGAAAAAGAACGCCAAAGGAGAGGAAATCCTAATCTCCGACCCGAGCATTATCAATGTGGATGAGGATTCACAGGGAGGCGGATCGGATTCGTCTGCGCAGAGCGTATCAGTCAAGTTCAGATTGATCGGTGCGGTCAAAAACAACGGGAAATACACGAAATATGTCACGTGGATTGCGACAAAGACCGTCACGATCCGTCAGGCGGATGCCACCGTCTATGATGTGTTCGTGAAGGCACTTGCGGATGCCGGGATTTCCCATGAGGCACCGACAGGATACGGTTCTTATTGGCTCGGCGAGTTTGATAACGGAATGAATTCCGGATGGATGTATACGGTCAACGGTGTTCATCCGCAGGTCGGACTCAAGGACATGGAAGTGCACAACGGCGATAGCATCATCTGGCACTATGTATATGATTATCAGAGTGAAGAGAGTAAAAACGGCTGGATTCATGCCTCTGATGAAAATCCTCCTTCCGATGCCGTTGTGAATATGGATGAAACATCGGGAAGCGGCGGAGGAGCGGCAGGAGGTCAAACCGTGTCCGATTCGTCCGCTGTCAATGTGAATGCTGCAACCAATCAGGACGGGGTGGCGGTCGTGAGCCTCGATAAGCAATCAATCGACATACAACTTGAAAAAATAAAATATTCAAAAAATATTTACAGAGAACTCAAAATAGAGGTGAAGTCCGACGCAAATGCAAAAGCGGTGGAAGTGGCATTGCCGAAAAACATTATGACCGATCTTGATCGGAAAGTCGACAAAGTCTCGATTGCGACGACCAAGGGAAAGGTCTCATTCGACAGTCGCTCCCTGCTCGGACTTAAGAAGGCTTCCGGAAACCGTGACATCACGGTATCCATTTCGGAGTCGAACACACAAATTCCTCAGTTGAACGAGCGTCCGGTATTTGAAATTGCGGTTAGAGCGGGAGACGAAAAAATTGAACATGTCAGCGGAAGGGTGGAAGTAACCGTCCCTTATGAAAAGGCGAGCACCGAAGTATCCGAGGCGATTGTCGCGTATGAAGTGATGAAAGACGGATCGCTCCGCATAGTGAATAATGCCATGATGCTTGATAACGGCGAGTTCAGCATTCGAGGAGAACTGTCCGGTACATTTGTAATCGGATACAATAAAGTGGATTTTGACGACCTCGGGGAAGAACACTGGGCGGAAAAAGATATCACGTTCCTCGCAGCCAGAGGGATTGTAAAAGGGAAGGGCGATTCCAAGGC
>JAUMXJ010000036.1:0-1550 GCA_030529205.1 Bacillota bacterium
AATCTGCTCGAAGTCGTGTTTATAGACGGCAAACTCGTCAGGGAGCAAAGCCTCACAGAAATTCGCAGAGTGCTCCACGGCACTGAATTTTAGCGAGATGCACTTGTATAAAGTGAATTGGAATCAAAGGACGGATTTGTTTGAAGGAGGGGGAAAGATGAAACAGAAGAATTTTGATGCCGCGGAGGTAGCAAAGTCTTGTATCAACTGGATTCAGTCTTGGTTTGACGAGAACGGAAAGGGATGTGCGGCCGTCATCGGAATCTCCGGCGGAAAAGATTCTTCCGTTACCGCGGCTTTGTGTGTGGAAGCGCTCGGAAGGGAGAATGTCGTGGGAGTGCTCATGCCGCAGGGAGAGCAATGGGATATCGATGTGGCGCGGCGTCTCTGCGAACATCTCGGCATCAGAAATTACACCGTCAATATCGGGGAGACCGTAAGATGTCTCACTTCCGAACTGGAAGTCTCGATGAATCGTGAATTAAGCGGACAGGCGAGCATAAATCTTCCCGCCCGCATCAGAATGTCCACCCTATACGCCGTATCCCAGACGGTGAAGGGCAGGGTGGCGAACACCTGCAACTTGAGCGAGGACTGGGTAGGCTATTCCACACGCTACGGAGATCTGGCGGGAGATTTTTCCCCTCTTTCCGACTTGACCGTTGCCGAAGTGAAGGCAATCGGAAGGGTGCTCGGACTTCCTGAAGAATTCATTGAAAAGACGCCGATCGACGGTCTGTCCGGGAAAAGCGACGAGGAAAATCTCGGTTTTACCTATGCGGAGCTGGATACTTATATCCGCGAGGGCAGGATCGAGAATCAGGAGCACAAAGAGCGCATCGACGAACTCCACCGAAGAAGCCGTTTCAAACTCGAGCCCATCCCGAAATTTCGGCTGATCCGCGCGGGGACGAATGATTGATATTGATAAGATCAAGACGGGATAATTTTTCACAACAGCAAGAACACAATCATGTTGATTATGTTCTTGCTGTTTGATATTATAGAGTTGCCGGAACGGGTCAGCATGGACGAAATGGAGGCGGATATGCAGTTTTATGGAAGGGAACGGGAATTGGAGATTCTGGAACAAACGAATCATACCGATCAATTCGAATGCACCGTACTGTACGGTCGGCGTAGGATCGGCAAGACGCTCTTGCTCAGAAAGTTTATGGAAGATAAAGACGCTCTGTATTTTATGGCGTTGCAAACAGGCGAAAAAATGAATTTGGAATGTCTTTCGGAGGTCTTCAATCAATACAATAAAGACAGCTCCGGGAGACTGTATCCTTCCTTTTCTTCCGTTTTCGACGAGTTGACGCGTCTTGCAAAGAATCGACGTTTTGTTTTTGTGATAGACGAATTTCCTTACCTGGCTGAGAACTATCCTGTAATCTCATCGTTGTTGCAAAAGTATATAGACCATGAATGGAAAGAGACAAGACTGCACTTGATTCTTTGCGGGTCGTCCATGAGTTTTATGGAAAAGCAGATATTGGGAGCGAAAAGTCCGTTGTATGGAAGACGTATTTCCCAAATAAAATTTG
>JAUMXJ010000036.1:1560-8155 GCA_030529205.1 Bacillota bacterium
CGTTCCGATTCAATGAAACGGAAATGATGCTTGCAGGGATGAAACGGGAGGATATTGCTGTCTTGCATGCATCATTGGGCGGAGTAGCGGAGTATTTGTCCTTTGTCAATCCGAAGAAAAGTTTGCGCGAAAACTTGATTCACCTGTTTTTTTCAAAGCATGGAAGAATGTATGTGGAACCGGAGAATCTCCTCAATCAGGAATTAAGAGAACCCGGACTCTATCATCAAATTTTGGATGCGATGGCTAACGGCGCTTCCAAAAACAGCGAAATTGCCACAAAAGTCAGGATGGAATCGGGAGGAATCGGGAAATACTTGGATTCTTTGATAGAGCTCGGCATCATAAAAAAAGAAGCACCTTTCGAAGGGAAATCTCAGCGTAAGTCGATCTATCGCATTTCTGACGGTTGTTATCGTTTTTGGTATCGGTTCGTAAACAAAAACAAATCGGCTATTGAACTTGGCTTGGGTGAAGATGTTTATGACGAGAGAGTGAAAGATGAGCTCTCAGATTTTATGGGATATGGATTTGAACAAGTTGCGTTTGATATTATAGATGAACTGAGTTATCAAAAGAAGCTTCCCGGGGTTGTCTTTAACAGAGGACGATGGTGGGGGAACAACAAAAAAGTAAGACGAGAAGAAGAAATTGATTATGTCGGCAGGACAAGGGAGGGTATGATTTTTGCGGAAATCAAGTGGAGAAGTGATAAGATGAATTCATCCGCTTTAAAATCCTTGATTGAAAAAAGTATGTTGATAGATGCACCGAAACGAGATTATATTCTTGTGAGCAAATCCGGATTTACAAATGAACTGAAAAAAGAAGCTCAGAAGGCAGGCGTGGTACTGTATCGTTTCGACAAAGGAATCCTCGAGTAAGAGATTGCGCTCGGCTGAAGGCCGACATATGAATCTATGGATATCATACGCATTTTTCGCCTATATTTGTTCGAATTTGACAAATATAGGTGTTTTTTTGCTCGTTTTTATAGTTTTTGTATAAATATATTGACATTGTGTTTTTTTAGGCATAGAATACGCATAAATAATTTTATATAAATTATTTATTACAAAATGGAGGGTAGAACATGAAATTTGAAGCACTTGTAGAAATCATCAAGGAAAACTTTAGTACGGGCGATCACGAAATCACTATGGATACGCTGTTGAGGGAAGATCTTGAGCTTGATTCACTCGATGCGGTTGAGTTGTCGCTCGAAATCGAAAATGTTGCCGGAAAACAAATCCCGGACGGTGAATTTGCAAATTTCAAGACAGTCGGAGATATCTTGAATTATTTGAATGGAAACTAATATGGATTTTAATATGAAAGATATGAAAGCTCTCATCAAGATGTTTGATGAGAGCGAAAGTGATTATTTATCCTTTTCCAAAGGGGATTTTAAAATAAAACTGCGAAAAAACAGCGGGATTTCTTTTCCCGCACATACCGGCACGCATGCACCGATGCCGTCCCATGAGAGAACATCTGTAGTGAAGGAGAGCGTCTCCGTTTCTCCGTCTTCAGAGCCTGCATCGAATTTCGCCCAAGATTATTTTGAAGTGAAGTCGCCGATAGTGGGCGTTTTTTATGCCGCAAAGGAACCGGGGGCCGCTCCGTTTGTCAAGGAAGGAGACAGGGTTGAAAAAGGTCAGGTGCTCTGTATTTTGGAATCGATGAAAATGCTCAATGAAGTGAAATCACCGATTGCGGGGAAGGTCGTCAAAGTCTGTTCCTCCAATGAGTCGCTTGTGGAATTCGGTCAAGTGCTGTTCCTGTTGGAGGAATAAATGCTGAAACGAGTACTCATTGCCAATCGCGGTGAAATAGCGCTCAGTATTTTCCGAGCTTGTAGAGAGCTGGGGATAGAGACGGTGGCGGTATATTCCGATGTGGATCGGCATCAGCCCGTCCTGTATTTTGCCGATGAATCCGTGTGCATCGGCGGCGCGAAGAGCACGGATTCGTATCTCAATATGAACAATATCATCGCGGCGGCGCTGGGAACGGGATGCGACGCCATCCATCCGGGATACGGGTTTTTGTCTGAAAACCCCGATTTTGCAGAGCTTGTGGAAAAGAACGGACTGAAACTTGTCGGTCCTTCGTCCGAGACAATCCGTACCATGGGCGACAAGCTGTCCGCGCGAAAACTGATGGTGGAACACCAAGTGCCGGTCGTACCGGGAAAAAATATTGCACTCGACTCGGAAGCGTCTCTCAAAGAGATTGCCGCGGAAATCGGGTATCCCGTTCTATTGAAGGCTTCCGCGGGCGGGGGCGGAAAAGGCATGCGCAGAGTCTACAAAGAGTCGGAATTGATTGAAAACTGGAACATTGCGCGCAGAGAAGCACTGTCGTCTTTCGGCGATGATCGCATTTATATCGAAAAATTGGTGCAGAATCCCAGACATATCGAGTTTCAAATTCTGGCGGATCGCTACGGCAATGTCGTACACCTGCATGAGCGCGACTGCAGCATTCAGCGAAACAATCAGAAGTTTTTGGAGGAAGCACCGAGTACCGGAATCAAGGATGAAATACTTGAAAAGATGGGGCAGGCGGCTGTCAATTGCGCCAAGGCGTGTCATTACGAAGGAGCCGGAACGGTCGAATTTATCGTGGATGAAGCGGACCGATTTTATTTCATCGAGATGAATACCAGGATTCAGGTCGAGCATCCCGTTACGGAGATGATCACCGGAGTGAATCTTTTGAAAGAACAGCTGCGGATTGCATCCGGTCTTCCGTTGCGTTTGAAACAGGAGGAGATTCAGAGAGACGGCCATGCCATTGAAGTGAGAGTCAATGCACAGAATCCGCTCAACAATTTCACTCCCTCGTGCGGCAAAATCAGTTTCTATTTCCCGCCGGGAGGGATCAACACGCGTTTTGAAAGCGGGCTGTACCAGGGTGCCGAAATTCTTCCGTTTTATGATTCCATGCTCGGAAAGCTGATTGTAAAAGGAAAGACCAGGCTCGATGCCATCAAGAAGATGAGGCGTGCGATTGAAGAGACCATCATCGACGGCATCACAACCAATCTCAGTTTTCAGTATGCAATCCTGCACGAGCCGGATTTTTTAAAGGGCAAGGTGACGACGAGTTACTTCAGCGAACATGAGGAAAACCTGGTGAAAGAAATCAAGCGTGTGCAAAAACTCGGTCTGAATTAGTCAGTCTTGATAAAGAGGAATAAAAATGAGTCTTTTCAATAGAAAAAAGGTCTTGGACTCCGTGAGAAGTCTGAGAAAAACATCACAGGAAAATGAAGAGCTTTTTTTGAAATGTAAGCAATGCGACAACCCGATTACCGTGTCCGAACTCGACCGGAATCTCAAAGTTTGCCAACATTGCCTCTCTTATTTTGAAATGAGCGGAGCAGAGCGATTTCGCTACTTGTTGGACGAGGGATATAAAATTCTGAGTCTGGGGACGAAGAGTCAGGATCCCATCGTGTTTCCGGAGTACAAGGCGAAGCTCAGTCAAATCGAAAAGGAAAAAGGGCTGAAGGAGGCCCTTACGGTTGCGGTCGGAAGCATTCGTCAGCAGCCGATTTGCGTTGCGGTCCTGGAACCGTCCTTTTTGATGGGCAGTATGGGCACCTTCATGGGCGAGGAGCTCACTCGTACATTTGAATATGCGATGAAAAAGAATCTTCCGATGCTGGTGATCTCCGCAAGTGGCGGTGCAAGAATGCAGGAGGGGATTTTTTCGTTGATGCAGATGGCGAAGACCGCTGCCGTGGTGAGGAAGTTTGCGGAGAAAAAACTGCTTTACATCAGTCTTTTGACAAATCCCACCATGGGAGGAGTCAGCGCCTCCTTTGCGTCTCTGGGAGACATCATTCTCGCGGAACCGCGTGCGCTGATCGGTTTTGCAGGTCCGAGGGTCATCGAGCAGACAATGAAGCAGAAGCTTCCGGAAGGATTTCAAAGAGCGGAAAAACTTGTGGATTGCGGATTTGTGGATGCGGTGGTCGAACGCAGGCATCAGAGAGAGTATATTGCAAGAATTCTTAAATTACACGGATGAGGAAGAGCATGAAAAACAATGTCTTAAGTGCATATCAACGCGTGCGTCTGGCGAGAAGTGAAGACAGACCGAGAGCGAAGGACTATATTGAGGAACTGTTTGACGATATCGTCTATTTGAACGGCGACCGACATTTCGGCAATTCGCAGTCCGTGATCGGAGGAATTGCCTCGTTTCAGAATCAGCCGGTTACGTTCATCGGTATTCAGAAAGGTCGAGGGATAGAGGAAGCCGTGATGACGGATTTCGGCATGCCGAAGCCCGAGGGGTACCGAAAGGCGATGCGTCTGATGGAGAGCGCCGCTAAGTTCGGTCGTCCCGTCATCACCTTTGTGGATACGCCGGGGGCATATCCCGGAGTGGATGCGGAGGAGAGAGGACAGTCGGAAGCGATTGCCTCGAGTCTGGCGCTGATGAGCGGCTTGGAAGTTCCGGTGATTGCATTTATTATCGGGGAAGGCGGAAGCGGCGGCGCGCTGGCGCTCTCTGTGGCGAATCGCTTGTACATGCTTGAAAATGCGGTGTTCTCCATTCTTTCTCCGGAGGGATTCGCCAGCATTCTCTGGAAGGATTCTTCCCTGGCTTCGGATGCCGCGGAGTTGATGAAACTGACCGCCTTCGACTTGAAAGAGGCGGGGATAATCGACGGAATCATCAAGGAAGAACAGCATGTTTCGCTTCCGGCTCTGGAAGGGATGAAGGCTACTTTGACAAAAGACTTGAAACAGCTGAAGAGCAAGAAGGGCTCCGTACTGAGAGACGAGAGATACGATAAATTCAGGGCAATCGGCGGGTAATCAAAAAAAACGGCCGATGATGGAGGATAAATGGGTATACGCATAGTACAGACTGCGGCGTACAAAGCCGGTAAGACAGTTGACAACAGTTATTTTGAAACAATTTTAGATACCAGCGATGAATGGATTACTTCGCGCACGGGCATATCGAAGAGAAATTTTGTCGTGGATGAAAACACGGCGTCCATGTCGATTGCGGTGGCGAGGCAACTTGAGCCGGTGATTAAAAACGGTGCGGAATCGGATTTAAAACTGATTTTGAACGCTTCCTTTTCTCCGGATTTGATTGTACCTTCCATCGCGGCGAAGATTCAGAAGGAACTTCAGCTGCATGATGATGTGTACAGCGCGGACATCAATATCGGGTGTACCGGCTTTGTGGGGGCATTGATTCTGGCGGAGCGCTATCTGAAGGACGGCGAGTACGGATTGATCATCGCCTCCGAGACGATCTCGGATTACCTGGATTTCCAAGATCGTACAACCGCCGTCCTCTTCGGAGACGGTGCGGCGGGCGTCCTGATTCAGAAAACGGCGGAGTCGCTGTATGAAGCGAAGATGAATACCTACGGAAATGATACGGACCTATTTATGATGAAGGAAGGAAAGGTTTCCATGCAGGGCAACAATGTCTATCGCTTTGCCATCGACAAAGTTCCGAAGAGTGTGCTGTCGGTATTGGAGCGCTCCGGGGTGAAAACGGAGGAAATCGATCATGTGGTCTGTCATCAGGCCAATATCAGAATCATCGAACAGATTATCAAACACACGGGTATTTCCTCCGAAAAGTTCTATGCCAATCTGGATCGTTACGGCAATACTTCCGCCGCCAGCGTTCCCATTGTTCTGAATGAAATGAATGAAAAGGGAATGTTCCGAAAAGGCGACAAGGTATTGATGGTGGCGTTCGGAGCCGGACTGACGGTCGGAACCGTCCTGATGGAATGGTCGTAGAGAGAGGTCTTAGGAAGGAGAAGCGATGAATATTCATAAAAAGCTAGGAATCAAATATCCCATTCTGCAGGGAGGAATGGCGAATATCGCGTCGGGAGCGTTTGCGGCTGCGGTATCAAATGCCGGCGCACTCGGAACCGTCGGGTCGGGCGGAATGCGCCCTGACAGGCTGGAAAGAGAGATTGACATATGCAGGAGCATGACCGACAAACCGTTTGCCGTCAATCTTGTGATGGTATCCAATCACATCGATGAATTGGTGGATGTGATTGTCAAACACGGGATCTCCTACGTGACGGTGGGGGCGGGAAGTCCTCATGCGTACATGGGCCGATTTTTGGAGAACAATATTAAAGTCCTGCCGCTGGTTTCTTCTCCGAGCGTCGCGAAAAGGCTGGCGAGAACGCAGGTGGAAGCCTTGATTGCGGAAGGCTCCGAAGCGGGCGGTCATATCGGTGAACTGACGACGATGACATTGATTCCGCAGACGGTTGCGGAAGTCGATGTCCCCGTCGTAGCTGCGGGAGGAATTGCGAGCGGAAGACAGATGCTCGCGGCGGAAATCCTCGGAGCGGCGGGTGTGCAGATGGGGACGGCGCTGTTGTTTACGGAAGAATGCCCGATTCATCAAAACTACAAGGATGCGATTCTGAAGGCCAATTCTTCGAGGATTACCGTCATCGGCAGGTCGAGCGGGATGCCGATCAGACTTGTCAAAAACGATATGACGAAGGAGTATCAGAGGCTGGAAAAAGAGGGTGCATCTCTTATGGAACTCGAGCATTTTACCCTCGGCGCACTCC
>JAUMXJ010000037.1:0-7767 GCA_030529205.1 Bacillota bacterium
ATGCGCGAGCATTCCGTTGACGATTGCACCCATACCGTGCTCTCTGACGCCGAAGTGGATGTTCGCGCCGAGAAAATGCCCTTTCGAGATATAGTCGGAGGTCTTCAGTTCCGTGCCGTTGGTGGGTGCCAAATCCGCGCTTCCGCCTACCAGATTCGGCATTTTTTCAAATACTTTATTCAATGCCACTCCGCCTGCCACTCGTGTTGCAGCGGGCACATAGTCCATTGAAATTTCAATATCTTCGGCATTCTTCGTCCACGCATCGAACTCCGCACCCAGCTGAGGATACTTTGCTCTGTACTCTTTCATTCGCTCATGCCAAGCCGCCTCCTCCGCATTCAGCGATGTACGAAGTTCCTGCAACTCCACGTAAACCGACTCCTCAACGTGGAACGGCTCTCTGTCGCTGATTCCGAGAAATTGATAAAGTTCCTGCATTCCTTTTTCGCCGAGCGGAGCTCCGTGCGCTTTTGCAGTTCCCTCGACAGATTTGGCTCCGTAGCCGATTTTTGTCTTCACTTCAATCAGGCTCGGTTTGTCGGTCGTCTTGGCAATTTCCACAGCATGTGCGATCGCCTCGACATCATTGCCGTCTTCTACAGAAAAATAGTCCCATCCCATCGATTCGAATCTACCCCTGATATCTTCGGACAACGCGATTTCCGTGTCCCCTTCGATGGTAATATTGTTGGAATCGTAAAGCATAATGAGTTTACGGAGCCCGAGATGACCCGCCAGAGAAGCGGCCTCATATGCAACTCCTTCCATCAGACATCCGTCTCCGTGCAGTACATAAGTGTAATGATCGATCGGCTTAAAATCGTCCTGATTGAATTTTTGTGCCAACTTCGCTTCCGCCAAGGCAAATCCGACGGCATTTGCAATTCCCTGTCCGAGCGGACCGGTCGAAATATCGACCCCGGCGGTTATATCCATCTCGGGATGTCCCGGCGTCCTGGATCCGGACTGTCTGAACGCTTTCAGATCATCCTGACTTACACCGCTGCTAAACAAATGCAAGACCGAGTACAACAATGCACTGCCGTGACCCGCAGACAGGACAAATCGATCGCGATTGATCCACTTCGGATTGTTCGGGCTGTACTTCATCGCCTTCGCATACAGCGTATACGCAATCGGTGCCGCCCCGAGCGGTAATCCCGGATGACCGGAGTTTGCAGCTTCCACTTGTTCAGCAGATAGAAGTCTGATGGTATCTATTATTTTTTTACTCATACTACCTCCACAATTATCCACATTATAACATAAAAATGAGATAAATCATTGATATTCCGTATCCTTCGCCGTCGTTAAAAATGCTTTTCATTTTATACACAATTTGTTATAATATACACGTCTTTAATTGGAACTACTTAAGGAGGATGAAAAGATGAAAAAAATTTTGGCTGTATTATTGGTGTTGGTCATGGTGTTGTCTTTGGCTGCTTGCGGCGAAAAAACAAATGATACGACTGCGTCCGGCGACGGTTCTAATGCACCTACGAATTCCGGCGCTGTAAACTTCACCAACAACGGAAACTGGATTTTTGCTTCAGGCGGTACTTCCGGAACTTACTATCCGCTTGCAGGCGCCATTTCAACTGAAGTAAACAAACAAATCAAGTCCAATATCACGGTTCAATCGACCGGTGCATCAAAAGAAAACGTCATGCTGCTTTCTAAAGATGAAGCTGAATTTGCCATCATCCAAAATGACGTTCTCGATTATGCATACAACGGAACCGGATTGTTTAAAGAATCCGGAAAAATCAGCGGCTTCTCCACCGTAGCGTCTGTCTATGCGGAAGTATGTCAAATCGTAGTCGCATCCGACAGCGGAATCAACTCGGTTGCGGACTTGAAAGGAAAAAGAGTTTCAATCGGCGACGCGGGAAGCGGTGTTGAAGCTAACGCATTACAAATATTGAATGCTCACGGATTGACCGTAGAGGACATCAATGTCAGCAGATTGTCTTTCAAAGAAAGCGGAAACGCATTTAAAGATGGACAGATTGACGCGTTCTTCGTCACTTCCGGTGTACCGAACACCGCGATCACTGAGCTTTCCGTAACAAGATCTCTGAAACTTCTCGACATTGTCGGAGATGCCGCTTCAAAACTGATGGCGGACTATCCGTTCTATACTGTCGTCACCATTCCGAAAGATGTCTACAAGACCGAAAATGATATCACAACCCTCGGTGTCAGAGCGCTTATCGTATGTAGAGACGACCTGTCGGAAGAGGAAGTGTACCTGTTCACCAAAGCAATGTATGAAAATTTGGACGTTCTGGGAAATGCGCACGCAAAAGCAAAAGAATTTAAACTTGAAGACGCAAAAGCGGGTGTAACCGTTCCGCTTCATCCGGGCGCTGAAAAATTCTACAAAGAAAAGGGGATTAATTAATAATGCTTAAAAAAGTGGGAGGGCTGTTTTTGCTCTCCCTCATTTTATTCTTATTTTTCTTTCCATTAAAGACAAACTTGTGTATCAGATGCAGAAAGGGTAATTTAATCAAGTATTATGACTTAAGTCATAGTACTTATTTTCAAATTGAATTTTGTCATAGTGTAAACAGAGGATTGGTAAAAGAACGATATTCCATTGATTTTAAATCGCTTGAATTTTATCTTGAGACAGCGTGGTTTGAAAACTACGGTGCGGGCATGCTCGACAGCGTACCGACCGGTGTAACGATTCGGGAAGAAGGAGATTTTTTAAAGCTTGACTTTCCTGAGATGAGATTGAAATCAATCGCCTATGCTGCTGCGGGAATTGCGAATCACAAAATTATAGTAGGCGATGAGGAAATAGAGTTATTTCAAATAAATCCTTATAAGTCAAGCTTTATAACTGTGGAAAAAATGTCAATTTTCGATCAAATCTTTATGAGGTGATAATGTCAAAAAATTCTTTTAAGACAAAAAAAGTACCAAAAGAGATTACCGGAAGCAATGATCTTCTGGAATCGACCGATATTGACCAGGAAGAACTGATAAGAAACTTGGATAAAGAATCGTCATTCCGCACTCTTGGGGGTGTATGGGCTAAGATTATACTTGGAATACTTGCCGTATTCAGTGCATTTCAAGTATATACGGCATTAACCGGCACCTTCCCTCCTCAGCTGCTCCGCATGACGCATTTATGCTTTGTCATCTGTCTGGCATACCTGCTATACCCTGCTACGAAAAAAGGCAGCAGGGAAAAAATATTTGTGCTCGACTATATTTTTGCGGCCATCTTCCTTGGAATCATTGCATACTATGTTTTCAACTACAATGCTATTATTGACCGATCGGGTAACTACAACACCACGGATGTCATTTTGGGCGCCATTGCGATTCTCATGGTTATGGAGGCGTGCAGAAGGGTTGTAGGACTTCCGATTGTCATCATCGCAACCATTTTTGTGATTTTTGCCTTTGCCGGCAAGTATATCCCGGGGTTTTTACACCATCGAGGTTACAGTATAGAAAGGGTTGCCACTCACCTCTTCTATACGACGGAGGGAATCATCGGCCTTCCGCTCGGAACATGTGCCACTTACATTTTCCTATTTATTTTGTTCGGTTCCTTTCTCGAAAAAACGGGGGTCGGAGCATTTTTCATCGATATCGCCAATGCGATTGCGGGACACGCGGCAGGCGGGCCGGCAAAAGTTGCCGTCCTTACATCCGCGCTTCAGGGAACCATTTCAGGATCTTCCGTATCCAATACGGTGTCCACGGGATCTTTTACCATCCCGCTGATGAAATCACTCGGATATCGTCCTGAATTTGCCGCTGCGGTCGAGGCGGCTGCATCGACAGGGGGTCAGATTATGCCTCCGATTATGGGCGCTGCCGCTTTTCTGATTGCCGAAGCGACCGGGGTTCCATACATTACCATTGCAAAGGCGGCCATCATTCCGGCTCTGCTCTACTTTACAGGAATTTGGATGATGATCGATTTTGAAGCAAAAAAAATCGGATTGGTGGGTATTCCGAAGGAACAACTTCCTAAATTATGGCCGATTGTCAAGGAGAGAGGTCATCTGATTATTCCTCTGATTGTGATTATTGTCCTTCTTGTCATGGATTACACTCCTATATTTGCAGCACTTTGGGGGATTGTATCCTGTGTCATCGTTCCGTTCCTCAGAAAAAGTACGCGCATTCCTCTCCGCTCGCTCTTTGATGCATTTGTCGGAGGTGCCAGAAATATTATCGGAGTCGCATGTGCATGTGCTGTGGCAGGCATTATTGTCGGTGTCGTCACACTGACGGGAATCGGACTGAAGCTCGGCGGAGGACTCCTAGAAGTTGCAGGCGGCAATATGATTATCACGCTCTTCTTTACGATGATCACATCGCTGATTTTGGGCATGGGTGTCCCTACTACCGCAAACTACTTGATCACATCCACCATTGCCGCTCCGATTATCGTTCAATTGGGTGTTCCGCATGTGCCTGCACACTTGTTTGCATTCTATTTCGGAATCCTTGCGGATATTACACCGCCGGTAGCTCTCGCCGCTTATGCGGGATCCGCGATTGCAAAAGGAAATCCGTTTCAAACCGGTGTACAGGCAACCAAGCTTGCCATTGCGGCCTTTATCATTCCGTATATCTTTGTGATGGATCAGTCTCTGCTCCTGCTCGAAACAGACTTTTTGAGCGTGGTGCGCATACTTGTCACTTCCCTGGTCGGAATGTACGGAATCGCGGCGGGAATATCCGGTTATATTTATACCAATATCAACTTCTTTTTCAGACTGGCTTTTATCGCCAGCGGACTCTTGTTGATTACACCGTCCTGGATTACGGATGTCATCGGACTCGCTTTGATTGCAGCACTGATCTTTATCCAAAAAATGCTTTCGAAGAAAATGAAGGCAGCCTAGAATCCGGTTCAATCATATTTGTCCTTTTCAGCTGCGCCTCTCGGCGCGGCTTCTTTATTTTTTCGCAAATATAAAGATTAATTTAATTTATTGTTTCCTATTTAAAAACAGGAGTATAATACTAACTCGGAGGTAAATATGAAGAATTTCACGCGCAGGATATACACGGCGGAACGATTTTCGACACCATGGGTATGATGAGCATGATGAGTTCCACCGGCGGTCTGGGACATTCCATTCGCGGTTTTTTGAACAAGGGCCGTCCGTTCAATAAAACCATTATGATGGTGGTAAACGATGAAGAAATTCAAAAAGTAAAGAATGCATTTGAAACTGTAATGGGTAACCTGGAGAATGAGAATGCGGGCATTATTGTCGCATTCCCTGTTTCGCACCTTTGGGGTGTAAAAGGTCACACCATCGAGTAGGGAGGACTTGTGACGACAATCGAAATTTTACAACACTTGGCAGTGGTCATCGCTGCTTCGCTTTTGTTTTCTAAGATTCTGGGAAAACTCAGATTTCCGGATGTTACGGGATACCTGATCGGCGGAATCATCATCGGACCGATGGTGCTCAATCTCATTCCGAAGGACGCCGTTCACGGATTAGAAATAATAAGCGAGGTTGCGCTCGCCATTATCGCATACAGTATCGGTTCCGAAATGAAGCTCAGTGCACTGAAGAAGACGGGAAAAGGAGTCCTTCTCATCACCTTCCTCGAAGTCTTTATGGCTTTTTTGGTGGTCTTCCTGTCCCTGTGGCTTGTGTTCAAGCAGGATTTTTCTTTCAGCATCGTCCTGGGAAGTATCGCCTGTGCGACAGCACCTGCCGCTACCCTTCTCGTCATCAGACAGTATAAAGCGAAAGGTCCTGTTGTCGACACGCTCATTCCCGTTGTCGCATTGGATGATGCATTCTGTATCATCGCATTCGGAATCTGCTCCTCGATTGCACAGGCAATTATCGGAGGAGAAACCATAAGTGCACTGGCGCTGGTTGAACCGGTGAAAGAAATTCTCCTGTCCACACTTCTCGGTTTCGTTTACGGAATCGTTTCGATTTACATCATCAAAGCGCTCAGAAACGAAGGGGAACTTACTTCATTCGTCCTCGGAAGCATTTTCATTCTGACCTCCGTCTCCATACGCTACGGGCTCTCTTCGCTTCTTGTAATGATGAGCTTCGGACTCGCTATGACCAATCTCAGCAGAAAAAGCAATCGTGCCACGACCGCTTTGGACGGCATGGTGGCGCCGCTCTTTATGTGTTTCTTTACATTGTCCGGTGCTGATCTTGACTTTTCGGTCTTTAAAACGGTAGGTATCGTCGCCGTGGTATATGTCATCGCACGCGTCATCGGCAAGATGATCGGTGCGGGATTGGGTGCAAAATTGTCCAGAATGGGAAGCACGGTTCAAAAATACCTCGGCCTGACCTTGATTCCGCAGGCGGGAGTTGCCATCGGTCTTTCACTCGCCGCTACTAAAATCCTGGGAATGGATCACGGCAGCAAGATTCGCGCAATCATTTTGGCGGGAACCGTCATCTATGAACTCATCGGTCCTGTGACAACCAAAATAGCCCTGACCAAAGCGGGCGAAATCGAAAAAGCTTCGGCTTCGCGTTAGAAAGCACAGTTTGAAGGCATACGAAGACGGCATTCGCCGTAATAAAAAACATTTTCATCCGGATTCCTGATGAAAATGTTTTTTTGTTTGCTATGACTGAACCCGATTGAACCAGGTAATCTGGCGCTTGGCATAATGCCGTGTATTTTTTTTGATTTCTTCGCGTAACACGGTTTCATCATAGTTGCCCTGCAGGTATTGACAAACCTCTTTGTATCCGATGGAACCCAACGCTTGCAAATCTTTCCCGAACTCACGCACAATTCGGCGAGTCTCCTCGATCAAACCCGCCTCCAACATTCTGTCCACACGGAAATTGATTCGCTCATAGAGAACGGATCGGTCAGGAAGAATATAGTGAAATACAGGGTCTATATCCGTGCGTTCTAAATCTCGATAGTGTCCGAGTTCTCTTCCCGTTGCTTGAAAAACCTCCACGGCTCGAATGACTCTTCGTTTATTTGCACGATCGACTCTTTCCAGAGTCATCCCCAGGCTTTCGGCATAGTTCAGCAAATCCTCCGAGGTCATTTCATTCAGCCGATCGCGCAAAGTCGGATTCGGAGAAGGCATCTTATCCAGCCGATACAGCAGAGCGTTGATATAAAATCCCGTTCCGCCGCATACAATTGCCGTTCCCGTTCGTTGAAACACATCCTCTATTGCTTTTCTTGCCATGACTTCATAGTCCATCACGGTAAACGCATCTCTAGGATCGAGGACATCAATCAGATGATGACGAATCCCCTTCATCTCCTCCGGGCGTATTTTTGCACTTCCGATGTCAAACTCCCGATATACCTGGACAGAATCGGCTCCGATGATTTCCGTTTGTAGTTTGATTGCCAGATTCACGGCATAATCGCTTTTTCCCGAAGCGGTCGGTCCTATTACAAAATGTACTTTCATATCTCTATTTTCATTTCCACGCCAAATTAAAGAATACGTTTAAACAATTTATCGATTTCTCTTCTGGTCAGTTTTATCACGATCGGTCTCCCGTGAGGACAATTAAACGGATCGTCCAGGCTGAAAAGCTTTCGTGTCAACTCCTGAATATCATACATTTCAAGACTGTCCCCTCCTTTGATCGCCGCCTTGCATGCCTTTGTTGCAAGATCGTACGCGGAGCTTCCGATACGGCACTCGTCAAATGCAGAACGGAGAAAATCTTTGGCAAATGTCTCGCTCATTCCGACAGGAACGGCGCGAACAATCACGCTTCCCATTCCGAACGGTTCCACCTC
>JAUMXJ010000037.1:7777-8152 GCA_030529205.1 Bacillota bacterium
AAACCCCAAGCTCTCCAAATCGGGAAGTTCAGCTCCCTTCTCCATGTCCATTTCAAACGGCAACAGAAGCATTTGACGCGAGACTTCATGATTCGCAACCGCTTGTGTATACTCTTCGTACAATATTTTTTCATGAGCGGCATGTTGATCGATCAGATAAAGCTCGGAGCGGTAATCCAATAAAATATACGTACGGTCGAAGACTCCCAACAAACGTGATTCCAAAAACAAATCCCGCGTTTCCGACATCGTCTGCTGTACATAGGACTCCGTCATAGGCTCTTCCGTCACGGACACCCGAGCGAACTCCGACGCGCTCTGCTGTGCAAAGGAGTCAGCCATTGACTGCGAAGATGACTCCGAAGGTGACTCCGA
>JAUMXJ010000038.1:0-5145 GCA_030529205.1 Bacillota bacterium
TTCAATGAAACTCGGATGCTTTTCCACCGCCCGGTCGATAAGCGGATTGCTCCCTTTCATATATGCCCCGATATTGATCAAATCCTCGGAATTGTTATATGTCGCCATAATCTCTTTAAATTTGACTGTGCTCTCCAGATGCTCCCTGCTCACAATATTCGGCATGACCCTGGACGCACTTTGCATGACGTCAATCGCGGGATAATGTCCGCGTGAAGCGAGTTTACGCGACAGCATAATATGCCCGTCCAAGATTCCCCTTGCGGCATCCGAAATCGGTTCATTGAAATCATCCCCGTCGACAAGGACCGTATACAATCCGGTAATCGATCCGGTATCGGAACTTCCCGCTCTCTCCAGAAGTCTCGGAAGGAGACCGAACACGGAAGGCGGATAGCCCCTCGTCACAGGCGGCTCTCCGACAGCAAGCCCGATTTCTCTTTGTGCCATCGAGAATCTGGTCACGGAGTCCATCATCAACAGCACATCATTGCCCAAGTCCCTGAAATACTCCGCAATTGCTGTCGCCACAAGCGCCGCTTTGACTCGAACCAAGGCGGGTTTTTCGGATGTTGCAACCACCACGACGGAACGCCTCAACCCTTCTTCGCCGAGGTCGTTCTCTATAAATTCACGAACCTCTCTACCCCTCTCTCCGACCAACGCGATCACATTGACATCGGCGGAGGTATTCCTTGCAATCATACCCAACAGAGTGGATTTTCCGACACCGGAACCCGCAAAAATACCCATTCTCTGGCCCTTTCCCACCGTCAGGAGACCGTCGATTGCACGTATCCCGAGAGGCATCGGACTGGCAATTCTGTTTCGTACAAGCGGATTCGGAGGCTCATTGTGAATGGGATACTTTCTCTCCGGTTTCGGCTTCGGTCCGCCGTCCATCGGATCCCCCAGACCGTCAATCACGCGTCCGAGCAGAGACCTTGTGACATCCACGATAAAACTGTGTCCGAGCGCGACAACACGCGATCCCGGACCGATTCCCCCCATTTCGCCGAGAGGCATCAGGACAACCTTGTCATCATTAAATCCGACAACCTCTCCGAGAACTTTGCTGTTGTCCCGCAGAGAGTAGATTTCACAAACTTCTCCGATTTCCACAATCGGTCCGATGGATTCAATCATGAGTCCGACAATTTTATTCACATAGCCTGTATAGAGCACGAAACTGTTGTTTTCAACCAAATCAAAGAATTTATCAAACATCGACTTCCTCAATCAACGAGCGGAACGCGCGTCTGACGCGTTCAAGTTGTAAATCCAGGCTGGCGTTAATCGTACCTCTGTCGGTTTCCACAACACAGCATCCGGGTTTGAGAGTTTCATCCACCTTGATTTCAACCGTATCAATCCGCTCCTGTCCGAGCATCAGCTTGTTGCGAATGCTCTCCGACTTGTCCGCATCCGCCTCCGCAATGCGCACCACAATGTGATTGATATGTGTCAAACCGGAGACGGAGCGATGAACGAGCGTGGTGACGAGTTCTTCATCCTCTTCTCTGATTCTGGAAATCATTCTTTGCAAGGTACGTATGACAAGAGAAATCATCTCGCTTTCAGACTTTACAAAAAGCTCCTCACGAGCGGTGAGAAGCTCCTTTTTAATTTCCAAAAGCTCATGTTTCGCCTCTTCCAGCCTGCGCTCATAGATGTCCTGCGCTTCCAAATTCCCGGCGGAAAACCCTTCGTTATACGCCGCCCGGCGTATATCCGCAGCACGGTCATAGGCGTCGAGGATAATGTCTTCGGATGTTTTCTTTGCCGACGCTACAATTTCCTGCGCTTCTTGATCGGCATCGCTTAAAAGATTGTTGCGCTCTCTGAGCGCCTGCTGTATCGGATCCGCTTCCTCGTCCTCAAAATCGGAGGACACATCTTCTTCGCCGTCCTCAGAAATCGTTTTCGGCAGCGAAACCACAAAGTGTTCGTGATCCAGAAGTACCTGCTTCTTTTTAAAAAGCCTCGATGCATTAGACAACCAGCTCATCACCTCCGCCTCTGGATATTACAATTTCATTGGCCTCTTCCAATTTACGGATCACATTGACAATCTTCTGCTGTGCTTCTTCCACATCTCTAAGCCGCACAGGTCCCATAAAATCCATATCTTCCTGCAACATTTCTCTCATACGCGTGGACATATTGGCAAAAATCATATCCTTCAATTCTTCGGTTGCAGTCTTGAGTGCCACGGAGAGATCGGCATTGTCGATCTCACGAATAAACCTTTGAATCGCAACACCCTCGAGATGTACGATATCTTCGAAGACGAACATCTTCTTGCGGATTTCTTCCACAAGTTCCGCATTCTGTATTTCCAATGTTTCCAATATATATTTTTCGGTTCCCCGATCCACGGAATTCAAAATGTCGACAATGGACTGAATTCCGCCGGTGAGCGAGTAGTCCTGCGTCACAAGAGAAGACAGTTTTTTCTCCAGAACATTCTCCACCTCCTTGATGACTTCAGGAGATGTCGATCCCATCAAGGCAATTCTCGCCGCAACATCCGCCTGTTTATTCTGAGGCAGTGCGGATAAAATCTGAGCGGCCTGATTGGGATTCAGGTACGACAAAATAAGAGCCAAGGTCTGAGGATGTTCATTCTGAATAAAACTCAACAATTGACTTGCATCCGTCTTTTTGACAAAATCAAAGGGTTTTACCTGCAGAGAGGAGGTAAGACGATTGATGATTTCAAGCGCCTTATGAGAACCCATCGCTTTTTCAAGTACATCCTTCGCGTAATTGATCCCGCCTTCCGCAATGTACTCCTGCGCCACACAGATTTGATAGAACTCCTCCATGACCGCATCCTTGTCAGCGGGCATAATGCGCTGCATACTTGCAATTTCAAGCGTCAAAGACTCGATTTCATCTTCGTGCATGTAACTGAACAAATTTGCACTTCTCTCCGGCCCCAATGCTATTAAAAGGATTGCCGCTTTACTTTTGCCACTCAACTTATTCTTTTTACTGGACATATCTACCTACTCGTTGATCCACGCTCTGAGAAGAACCACTGCAGCTTCAGGGTTCTTATCGATAAACTTCTCAATATGATATTTCGGACTGCCCTTATCGTCTTTTTCACCGATTTCTCCGAGAATTTCATCTGTATTATCCTGCATTTTCTGAAGCTCGGCGAGCCTTTTCTCCTCTTCTTCTCTCGCTCGTTTTCTTCGCTTTCCAAGGATGATCAAAATCAAGACGACCAAGACGACAACCAGCGCCACGGCGATTAATGAAATCACGAGAAAAGTCTGCGCCTGTACAGCCGAATTCTCTCCGCCGACAAACACATCGTATTCGGCGGTCTTGTCCGCAAACTCCTTCCCCAATACCGAGACTTTGTTTGCAGGGGTATTGAGCGACATGGATACCAGATTCACCAGCTCGCTCACATGCTCAGGCGTCATCGTTCCTTCAGGGAGAACCTTGGTATTGATCAGGACCGCGACACTCAACTCTTTAATTTTGACTTCCGCTTTTTCAAGTTGTTTCACCGATTCATTGATCTCATAGTTCAGTGTCTCACTCGCTTTTTCATAGACTCCGGTGTCATTCCCCTGCGTGACGGAAGTGGAGTTCGTATCCGTTCCGGGAACACCGAGTCCGGCTTCATGACTGACATTTTCTTTGATTTTGGTGGCGGAACGTATAATACCGGTACTCTCACCCTCAACCGGCGGAGCATAGTATCTTCTCGTCTCGCTCTCTTTGTCAAAATCCAGCACGACGGAAGCCTGCACACTGACATTGCTCTCTCCGTAAATGGTCCCCAAAAAGCGAATGGTGTTCTCTCTTACCTCCCGCTCGAACAACGCTTTCATTTCCAATTGGCTGCTCGCATTAAAATCTGCACCGCTCAGACTGAAATCATTGAGTTTATTCCCTGTTCCGGAGTCCACAATGGTGACATTGTCCGCACTCAAACCCTTTACCGCGGAACTGACCAGATTGACAATTCCGCTCACGCTTTTTTTGTCCAAATGAACACCCGGACGAAGTTTCAAAATAATCGAAGCGCGGGATTCCGCCGCACGGTTCATAAAATAATTGCTGTCTTTCGGAATTGACAGCATGACCTGAGCAGCTTCAACAGAATCCAAAGTCTCGATGGCGCTTTTGATGTCGTTTGCCTGAGCCCTGATATACATCTGTTCCCGCGTACCGGTGGTCATGGTGAAATTGTCCGCACTGAATACATCCGCCCAGCTGATATTCCTGGACTTCAAGGATACAGCCAGTTCCATTCTGGCACGCGAAACATCTTTCTTAGGAACTTTGATAACGGACAGCCCCGCCTCATCCTGCCACGGAATTCCGAGTTGTTCCAATGTCGAGGTGATTTCTCGCGCCGATTCCGGATCAAGTCCGTTTGCGATAGCTACATACTCCGTTCGCGTCAAAAATAAAATAAGAAAAGTCAGCAAAATAATCCCTGCTGCTCCTCCTACGATTACCATTATCTTCATTGTTTTTGACAGCGAACGAAAAAAACCTGCAATGGCGTTTTTTATTCTCTCTAGCATCTAACCCGAACCTCCACCTAGAGCTGAAGTCTCATCAGTTCATTATAGGCATTCAAGACCTTACTGATTACTTCCACAGTATAAGACAAAGCAATGTCCGCCTTGCTGGAAGCAATGGTGACATCGGCAATATTATCAATCATCCCGGCAGCAAATAATTTGTCCATTCTATCAGCTTCAAGTTGCAAGCGATTCGTTTCTTTCAGTGAATTTTCAAGAACTTTCGCAAAAGACTCACTTGCCGCCTTTACTTCGCTTTGTTTGTGAAACGTAAGGCCGGAGGATATCCCTTCAATCTTCATTCCTACCTACCTATTCCCGCAGCTTTCATCGCCATCTGCTTAGCGGTATTGATGGCGGTAATATTCGCCTCATAAGCTCTGCTTGCGGAAATCAAATTGATCATCTCGTTGACCACCTCCACATTCGGCATATGAACATACCCGTCCTTGTCGGCATCCGGATGATTCGGATTAAAAATTTTCTTAAAATCGGACTGATCTTCCACAATCGCCGCGACCTCGACTCCTCTTTGGCGTTCACTCATACTGTTTAGAATAGAGCTGAAGCTTCGAAGGTTCTGTGTTCG
>JAUMXJ010000038.1:5155-6117 GCA_030529205.1 Bacillota bacterium
GAAACACAGGCATTTTTCTACGATACGGAGTGCCGTCCGGTGTCCTGGTAACATTTGCATTCGCAATGTTTTCAGCAATGATATCCGTCCGGGTCTGCTCTGCGGTCAATGCACTTGCCGAAATATTAATACTGGAAAAAAAACTCATACGCACCTACTACTTTCCTATTCTCATAGCTGTTTTTAAACGCTGTAACTGTGAATTCACTTCGTCCACCAATATTTGATAATAAATCGAGTTTTTTGCCAGCTCCGCCTCCTCGACATTCAAATCCACATTGTTTCCGTCGACACGATACTTCGTTCCGTACTCCTGAAACTCGCCGTTATACAGATGTCTCACATCTTTATAATGCTTTTCGTGCGTTGTGCGAAGCGACAAAATATCAAGTTCATTTCGAAGGGCACCTTGAAAACTCACCTCGACGCGTTTGTAGCCGGGTGTATTATGATTCGCTATATTCGAAGCGATGGCGCTGTTTCTTTTCCAAGCCCCGTCAATTCCCTTGTGCAAAAAATCAACTGTACGATACATAAGTCCTCTGTTTACTATTCTACACCAAATTTTTAAAATTTGGAACATTTATATAAGCAAGAATTGTGACTTTTTATCAAACAAAGAGACACTATCTTAGGAAGCATAGTGTCAAAATCCTTAAATGTGTTTATTTTTACAAACAATTTCGCCCTTAAATTTTACTTTATTTTCACCGCATATTTCGCATTTTTCATCAGTCGGCTCGTACCAAGATACATAATCACATTCCGGGAATCTCGAACATCCGTAGAACGTTCTGAGTTTCTTCGATTTTCTTTCGACGACATCCCCTTCTCCGCATTTCGGACATTTGATTCCCACCTCTTTCAAAATCGGCTTCGTATAATCACAAGCGGGATAATCCGAACATCCGTAGAATTTTCCGTATCGCCCCTCTCTGATGAGAAGTTTTTTTCCGCACTTC
>JAUMXJ010000038.1:6127-8146 GCA_030529205.1 Bacillota bacterium
GGACAATCGATGTCCGTCTTGATTGTCACGTCCTGTTTCTCAAGTTGCTCATCAGCCGTGTGCAGAAGCGGTTCGAACTCCGAGTAGAAGTGTCTGATGATCGATTTCCAGCTTTCACTGCCGTTTTCAATCCGGTCGAAATCCGTCTCCATATTTGCGGTAAAATCGACATCGATAATCCTGGTAAAATAATCCCCCATAATCTCATTGATCAGGAATCCGAGCTCAGTAGGATAAAGACTTTTCTTTTCTTTCCCGACATAGCCGCGCGCCAGGATGGTTGTAATGGTCGGCGCATACGTGGACGGTCGTCCGATCCCTTTTTCTTCCATTTCTTTTACCAGGGATCCTTCCGTGTATCTTGAAGGCGGAGAAGTAAAATGTTGCTCCTTCTTCGCCTGATCGACGGTGAGGACATCCCCTTCGGATACATTCGGAATCGGATTGAGCTTGGCGGAATCCAATTCATACAACTTTGTAAAACCTTCAAATGTCTTAATCGATCCGCTCGCTTTCAGGACAATATCTTCAACCTGCGCCACCGCGGTCACATTTCGGTACACGCTCTCCGACATCTGCGATGCCATAAATCGCTTCCAGATTAATTCATAGAGTCTGAGTTCATCCTTTGTAAGACTGGTTGAAACCTCCGAAGGCGTAAGTTTTTCCATAGTCGGTCGAATGGCTTCGTGAGCATCCTGTGCATTCTTCTGCTTTTTATCTTTAAACCCCTTCCCCACATACTCTTTTCCGTATTTTTCGGTGATAAATTCCCTCGCAGCCTCCACCGCGGAATCGGATATGCGCGTGGAATCCGTCCTCATATAGGTGATCAAACCCACCGTTCCCAGACCTGCAATATTCTTTCCTTCGTACAAAGACTGCGCAATCATCATGGTTTTCTTTGTCGCAAAACCGAGGCGATTTGCGGCGTCTTGTTGCAGAGTACTGGTTGTATACGGAGGAAGAGGCGAGTACTTGCGCACCTTTTCTTCCACTCCGCTTATTTTTGCCGTTTTTTTCAAAATCCGATCGACTATGGCATTTACTTCCTCTTCCGTTTTAGGAACATGCTTTTTCTTTACATCTTTTCCGTAGTAAGAGAATTTGATTTTTTCCTTTTGAGCGGATAATAAGTCCAAATCAATGGTCCAATACTCTTCCGGAATAAAACTCCGAATCAACTCTTCTCTATCACAAATCAACTTTGTAGCGACACTTTGCACCCTGCCGGCGGACAGACCTTTTTTTACTTTTCTCCAGAGAATCGGAGAGATGGAGTACCCCACCAAGCGATCGAGCACTCTTCTCGCCTGCTGCGCATCCACCAATTTTGTATCAATGACCCTCGGATTCTTTACGGCATGTTTCACCGCGTCCTTGGTTATTTCACGAAATACGACACGGCACTCCGCATCCGGCTGCAAACCCAAAATGTGCGCCAGATGCCACGCGATTGCCTCTCCTTCGCGATCGGGGTCCGTAGCAAGAAAGACTTTATCCGCCTTTTTTGTCGCATTTTTCAGCGCCTTAATCGTATCTCCCTTACCGCGAACATTGATATACTCAGGCTCAAAATCGCTTTCAATGTTCACTCCCATTTTGCTCTTGGGCAAATCCCTTAAATGTCCGGCGGTAGCCAGTACAGAATACTTGGAACCCAAAAACTTGCTGATTGTTTTTGCCTTGGTCGGCGATTCAACTATTACTAAATTGCTCACATTTACCCCTGATTATGTATTAGATTTTGCATATCCATCTCGTAAATTCATTTATGTAAATTACACCAATAATTTGTCCCTGTCAAGGAAATAAATATGACGACCGAATATGTCAATCATTCGAGTACGGGATATAGACAAAACAATCTCCTTTTTCCTGCCTGACCAAACCTTCTCTGCAAAGCTCGTTCAAAATATCCATGGTATCGGTGATACTGATTCCGATTTCAGACGCCGTTTCGAAGAGATGAATCGTCTTTCTGACTCTCAGATGCAGCAGAATTTCGCTGCAGTATCG
>JAUMXJ010000039.1:0-479 GCA_030529205.1 Bacillota bacterium
CTGCATGATCTGCCGAAGGATTTGATTGTAAAAATGTTCCATACATACCGAAAGGTCAATTGGCTCAGGGGTTACTCGCACTATCTTCCGCCCGCTGAATTCATCTGGAAGCTTTACGACTTCAACAACTTTTTTGATAAGATCGGCAATCTGCCGGACGGAACGGAACGACAGGATATGCTGAAGACTTTTGTCGAAAATGTGCGAAATGAGGGAACGGGGCTCGAGGAGGTTTTGCAAAAAGAGGAGATGAAGCTTCCGAATAATCTGTCCGAGGAGCGTGATGCTGTTAAGTTGATGACGACTCACTCTTCCAAGGGCATGGGATTTCCGCATGTCTTCCTGTGCAATCTGGACGGCTACATCAATGATCAGGATGCGAGGGGCAGGGTGATCAAGACGGATTTCGGTGTGGCGGTCTCGTACCTGGTGGATGCGGAGGGAAGGCTGTGTGAGAATGAAGTGTATGAACTTGCGCA
>JAUMXJ010000039.1:489-832 GCA_030529205.1 Bacillota bacterium
CTGGAGGAGGAAAAGCGTGTCCTGTATGTGGCGATGACGCGTGCGAAGAAGTCTCTGACGCTCCTGACCGCGGTGGCGGGCAGCTCCGCAAATGAGGGTGAGCTCTTCGTTCCGAAGTCGGACATGGAGAAAAAGCGCTACATCGATATGATCGAGCCGTATATCGGGGATTATATCGAATCGTATGATACAGAAAGCGTCGTCAGGGATCTTGTCGCATGGAAGCAGTCGCGTTCCGCCTATGCGCACGCGGGAAGTCCGAGTTTGCAACGGGAACGGGAAGAGGCACCGGAGATTTTGCTGAAGGATGAGATTGTGTCGGACGCGTCGCCGGAACAGGACG
>JAUMXJ010000039.1:842-8129 GCA_030529205.1 Bacillota bacterium
CCGCACTGCCGGAAGGGGTCGCCGCACTGCCGGAACAGGACGCCGCCTCATCGTCGTCATCTTCGTCATCGTCGGACATTGCGTTCGTGCCTTATTTTGCTCAGGAAACTCTCGCAAAGGCGAAGCGACCGAGTTTTGCCGAGAATATGTATGCATTGGCGATGGGAACGGAGGCGCATCGGGAATTGGAGCGCTTTGATTTTCGTTCTTTGCTCGAGATGAGCGAGGAGGAGATTGAAAACGCACAATTCAGTAAGCGCAAGGTGGTGAATCGTTTTCTGAAGTCCGCGTTTGCGCGCCGAATCGCCCGCGCGGATGAAATTTACAAAGAGGCGGACTTCGTGGACGATACGGGAAGCGGAAAACTGCAGGGAATCATCGATTTGTTCTTTATCGAAGACGGAAAGATTATTTTGGTGGATTACAAGACGGATGTGTATCGGGAAGAGCGTGTTTTCGATTCGGATGTCGCCGGGGATTCCACTCCGGGCATTGCTTCGGATGTCGCTCCGGGCGCTGCTCCGGATTCTGTCCCGACCGCCGAGAATGATGCAAAAAAAGTGAGCCTTGAGGAGATCGTCAAGCGTTACAAACCTCAGCTGAAGAGATACAAAGAGGTCTTGGAGCGCGTCTATGAAAAAGAAGTTTCGGAAGTCTATCTCTACCTGCTGCATGGACAGGGCAGGCTGGAAGCCTTGTCATTTGAATGATTGTGATACGGAATCGTCGTAGAGAACGACGAATGCCACGGCATGCAGCTCGGAGTGGGAGATGCTGAGCGAAAGTTTCGCGTCGCCGAGGGCGGCTTTCGCGCCTCCGTGCAGGATGAGAAACGGAGCCCCGAGGGCATCATGCGAGATTTCAATGTCGCAAAAGGAAAATCCGCGGATTCCCGTGCCGAGCGCCTTCGCGGTCGCCTCCTTAGCGGCGAAGCAACCGGCGGCTCTGTGGGGCTTTGATGCAATCCATTCCCTCTCGCGCTCCGTGAAGAGTCTGTGCGGAAACCCGCTGTTTTGAATGAGTCTTTCTATCCTTGAAATTTCAACGATATCGACTCCGGTTTTTATCATGCTGACCTCTTTATTTTTGTGTTAAATCTTGGGGACGAAACATATTCACTATAGTTTAGTGGTATAATGGTGTCAAGAACTTGAGCAAAAGGTTAGAGGAAAAATGAAGAAAAAATGCATTTTGTTGTTCAGTATATTTTTTATTTTCTCTTCTTTTTTGACGTTTCTTTTTGTAAAAACAAATTCTCCTGTTTTTGCTGAAAGCGGAGGAGAACTTTTAAGCAAGTACGGTTTTGTCAAAGGCGGCTCGAACGGGGATTTGATGCTCGATCAAAAGCTCACCCGGGAGCAGCTTGCCGTCCTCGTATGTGAATTACACGGTAAAAGCATTGAGGCGTCGCGTTTTAAGCGGCCGCCTAATTATATTGACGCTTACAAGTTTCCCGCATGGTCAAAAAATTATATTTCCTACGCCCAATACATGGGATGGATGGTTGGAGTGGGAGAGAAGAGATTCAACAATACCGGATATGTTTCGGACCTGGAGTTGGCGACCGCGATGACCAAGGTTCTCGGTTATACCGCAAAGGATTACCGGGATGCCCTGAACATTATGGACTCGATCGGGGTGAAGATTCCGCAATCCAAAAGTCTTACCAGGGGTGAGGCTTTTGATGTAATCTGGACGGTGGTCAGTAACCCTCTCATGAAAAACGGAAAGACGCTCGGAGAGGTTACGGGAAGACTGCACAGCGACACGTCCCGGTTTCGGGTCAAAGACATACGCAGCAACAATTACGGCTTCGTCGTCGTGGAATTCAACAAACCCGTGGATGCGATTTCCGTGAACCGCAACAGCATACGGCTGGTCAATGTCGTCTCCGGAAAGGAGATTGAGATCTACTCGGTTCGCGTTTCCGGCAATCAGGTCTTTTTTATTCCGACGGAAAAATTCACGAGAGGAAGTGCGGATTGTACGATTTCCGGAATCAACTCCGGATGGGGCGAAAACGACAAAATGGAGACGGTGGAGCGCCGTATCCTGTTTGAAGACAATACTCCTCCCAATTTTATCGGATTCGAGTTTTCCGGAGAACGGGAGATTACCTTGATTTTTGACGAGCCGATCTCAAGTGTGGGAACGGTTCGTCTGAAGTTTGAGAACATCAATATCGGCGTATCCGAAACCGGGGTCAAGGGACTTCGGACGGACAGGCTGACTTTTCAGGTCTTTGCGAATTTTCAGGAGGGAAAGACCTATGAGGTGAAGCCGCAGTACTTCACCGACCTCGTCGGAAAAAACAATATCGTCACTTCTCAAAAAGCGGTCTATACAAAGCGTACAAGCAATCCCGTACTCCAGATCGGAGAGCAGACCGCGGAGTATGTCGAGCTGATTTTCAGCGCACCGGTCAAAGGGGTGGAGGAGTCGAGGTTTTATCACACGAGTCAGGAGAAAAAGCCGATCAAAATCACCGCTTCTCCGAATTTCAACTCGGTTCCGATTTCGAAGAACGACTACATCGACAGGGCGTATCTCTGGTTTTATGACAGCAGCTCGGATCAGAATCATCCGCTTCCTTCCGGGGAGACGGTTCTCTATGTGGACGAGCGCGGGATTTCGGACGGTTTCAACGAAGAGCTGAAAGCCGGTACGTATGCGGTTCGTGCGGAGAACGGAGACAAAAATCGCGTGGAGTATGTGCGTTTTGAGGCACCGAAAAAACTGAAGATCGGCCTCAGCATGAAGTCGGGCAGACCGCATGTCGTCGTCAAAGACGATGAAGGGGAAGAGCTGAAACTCGAGGACAGTGTGCTGGTTCAGTCGAAAGAGTATGTCTTTACGCTCGAGGAAGAGGTGGATTCGGAGGTGATATCCGTCCAAATCGAGAGCAAGGACCGGTCGCTTGTGCCGCATCATGTGCAGATTCGCATCGGAGACCGCGAACCGCCGAAGGTGGTGAAAGCGATGAAGAAGACCTCCGATGACGGATACTATCTGATGATTGAATTCACAGAGGCGGTGGATGATTCCGCATTGCTTCTCTCGAACTATCAGATGGTTTCGGGGAGCAGTGTGAGGAGTATCACCGGTCAGGTCAAGCTGCACGACGGCGGAAGGGTCGTGCGCATCGATATTCCGAAGAATGACTACCAGGAAATCGTCGACAAAGCCGGTGAAATGTATATTTCGGGCATCAAGGATTTGGCGGGCAATATCATGGCAAGTGTAAAAGTGAAGGTGGAGGAGCAGTGAGAAATTCATCCGCAAAAAGCATCAAAGATATTTATGAATTGATTGAAATGGACGTCTTCTCCCTCTATGCGGATTACAAGTCGTTGATTACCGAGGTGGGAACCATTGAGGATGCCGACAAAAACTTTATTACGGCTAAATATCATATGATGAACTCCGAGCACGCGGTTGCATTGGAATACATTGAGTTGGCGGAGACCGTCTATATCGCTTTTGAAGACAAGGAGGCGCTGGCGTTTCTTTACTCGCAGGCTGCCCATTGCGCGAGAAGATGCGGGGACGGAGCGATGGCGGAGGCGTACACCGAAAAATCCATCGCCATTTCCGAGGAGCTGGGGGACGCGTACTGCCTGATCAATGCCTATATTTACGGAACCTCCAACGCCATGTTTTTGGATGAATACGATAAAGCGCTGATGTATCTCGGGCTGACGGAAACGCTTTTGGAGAAGCACGGTTCTCAGCTGCACTACGGACATTACTACCACAATGTCGCTTTTGCGGGTTATTTTTCCGGCGATTACGATCGGTTGATCGAGAATTGTGACAAGGCGTACCGGGCGTACAAGGAGTATTACGGCAACGAAAAATCACGCAATGTGCTGATTGCCGCCAACAACAAGGCGGAGGGATATCTGATGAAGGGCGACTACAAAAGCGCCATCGAGATCTTGAATCATGTCATCGAAGCGTGCGATGAGGAGAACTACACGCATTTGCTGATGGATACATTCCGCACCCGGGCGGATTTGTATCACAGACTCGAGCAGTACGAGTTGGCTTACAACAGCTACAAGCGCTTCATCAAGGTTTATTTTGAATGGATACAGGAGAGGCAGAGAAATCCGGAAGATGAAAACATCGACCTCAAGCGTAAGTTAGAGATTGCACAGGATATGGAAGTTGTGAAGATCAGTGAGCTGATCGAGAAAAGGGCGTTTTTGGAGCAGCTTTTTTCCACACAGAAGTTTGTTCAAAAAGCCGGGTCACAACTGATTTCCGCTACGAACATTCCGGAAATCTTCAAGACGGTTTGCGACTCGGCACAGGAGTTGCTGATGTATGACACCATCAGCCTCGGTTTTGTCGAGGGAGACGAGTTTGTCGTGCGCTATACGGACACCGGGAACGGCAATACCGTCAAGCTTCCGTTTCGCATTCCGATCTCGAGCAGAGAGCATGTCTCCACCACTTGTATCCACACCGGAAGAGATATCAAGCTCAACACATTTGAGGAATATCTGGATTTGATTCAGCCCGGGAATGTGGATGAAATCATCAGGAACAGAGAGCACCTCAATGAATCCTCCATGTTTATCCGTCTGATTCACGAAGGGAAGATTCACGGATTGATTATGGTACAGAAAAAAGAGCCTTACGCCTATTCCAATGAAGAGTTTGAAGCGATTCAGGCGGTCGGTTCCTTCATCTCGATTGCGATCAACAACGCGTTCAAGACGCAGGTGATCGAAGACAAGGTCAAACAGCTCGAGATGATCACTCTTCGGGACGAGCTCACCTGGCTCGAGAATCGCAGAGCGTACAACCTCTATGTGGATGAGTTGGTTGCACGCGATGAAGAGTACATGTTGATTTTTGCGGACATGAACCATTTGAAACAGATCAACGACGGTCTGGGGCATAACAACGGGGACAGATATCTCACTTCCGTGGCGGAAATCATCAACAAATGCGTGCGGGATTACAGAAAATTTCGGTTGAGCGGCGATGAATTCGCCATCGTCATACCGAATCCCGGCATCGAGTACACCTATCGCCTGGTTGAACAAAACAAAGGCGAGTGTGCTAAAATTGAAATCGGGGATTATCCGCTTGCGCTTGCAATCGGTTGCGGAATGCGCAATAAGGGCGAAAACCCCGACAAGGTATTTTCGATGGCGGAAGCCAGAATGTACCTTGATAAGCACGACTATCACAAGAGCATGATGAAGGAAATGAAGACACAGTCCGGGATGCCGGCGGGAAAACAATCGGGAAATTGAAATGCGCGGAGAGTATATTAGAGAGCTGATCGACCGTATCGATGTACGGCGCGGCGTTGAGTACAGTCGATATCAAAATGCGAAACCTGTCAGCGACAGCAAGGATGACGCCGACAGGGATTTGGCGATCGGTAGATTCTTATTTTTGAACAGCAATTATGATGAATCGATTAAGAGTTATGAATCCGCAATCCGCAAGTACCGCCGATTGGAGGACAGAATCGGAGAGTGCTACGCCCTCATTTATCTCTCGATGAACTACAGAGAAATGCAGGATGTCAGTGCCTCCAGGCGTATTTTGAGGAGGGCGAACGACCTCGGTCTGAGCATCAGAGACAATTATGCCGTGCTGTTCGCCATTATCAACAGTTTGATGCTGTATTCCATGGAGGGCAGATCGGAAGAGGCGGAGCTGCTCAGAGTCAGGGCGGGCGCCATGGTGGAAGATGTCGGCCATCCGAAACTCGGCGGCGACTACCACAACAACACGGGACGCTCCCTGCTCGATATGGATCGACTCGACGAGTCGCTGATGCATCTGCAGATGGCGTACAAACTGTACCTCCAGCACTACGGCGACGAGAGCGTAATCAATCTGATCGTGGTGCGCATCAACACCGTCCTGGCGCTGACCAAGATGAAGCGCTACGAAGAGGCGCTGGAAGAAATTGAAAAGCTCGAGAATATCGTCGGCAAATTGGGCTACGATTCCAATCTGTCTTTTGAAATCTACATGCGAAAAATGGAATTGTACGAGGAGATGAAAGACTTCAAAAATGCCTATGCCTACGGGAAACTGAGCATCGAGAACCGCAAGAAGTGGCTGGACGAGACGACGATGAAGCCGCGAAAGGAAAACCTCGAACTTCGCCAAGGCCTCGAAATCTTCCAGGAAAAACTCTTTGCCAACAACGAAGAATTGAAGCGCAATAATGCGCTCCTCGAAGAAGTGATAAAGAACAACGAGCTGGTGAGAAAGATCGGCTCCAAGCTGACCGCGACCTATGAGTTGGATCAGATTTTTGAGATTATAAGCAGCGAAGTGAAGCAGGTTCTGCCGTTCAATTCGCTGTCCGTCTCCACTGTGGAAGACGATGAGATTGTCATCAGGCACGCCATTCTCATCGATGTGCCCCAGATTGAATTGCCGTATCGGTTGCCGCTCAACAGCAAGGAATACATGCTGGCGTATTGTGTCAATCACAATGTGGACATCAAAATCAATCGGAGAGTGGAGTTTGCGGAGTATGTTCCGACCAAGTATGCGGAAGTCATTGCAAACTCGGCTAATACCGATACCCCCGACAATGAATTCGCAATCTACTGCAGATTGATGCAGGACGGAAAACCCATCGGCGTTTTCTCCATCCAGAACGATCTGAGGGATTCTTACGGAGAGCTGGAATTCGACGCCATCAAGGCGATTGCTTCCTTTGTCTCCATCGCCATCATCAATTGGAAGAAAAATATGATGATACAGGAGAAAGCGCGGCAACTCGAAAAACTCACATTGATGGATCCGCTGACCAAGCTCGGAAACCGAAGAGCATACCGCCTTGCGGTGGAAGAACTCCAAAAATCGGGGCAGCCGTATGCACTGCTCTTCGGTGATTTGAACCATCTCAAGGTGGTCAATGACAACTTCGGCCACGAACAGGGAGACCGATACCTTTTGTCCGTAGCGGAAGTGCTTCAGGCGGAATGTCAGGGAAGCGAAGTCTTTCGCCTGAGCGGAGACGAGTTCGCGTCGCTCCTGATCGGCGTTAAGCGGGAAGAACTCAGCCGTGTTGTGGAGAGAATCAAATTCGTCTGCGCACAGAGGAGCATCGGTCCGTATCCGCTTTCTCTCGCCATCGGATGTGCTTTCAGCAACTGCTACACCACCGAGAATATTTTGTTTATGAAAGCGGAAGCGCGGATGTATCTCGATAAACACGATTATTACAGGAGGTACGGTGCGGCAATCGAGAGACGGGACCGATAGTCCGGCTGCTTGCTCAGCTCGGTTGCTTGCTCA
>JAUMXJ010000040.1 GCA_030529205.1 Bacillota bacterium
AATTGTAGTATTGCAATGTCTATCCGAGGGCGATCGGTACGGGTATGAGCTTTTGACGATTATTCAGGAGCGGAGCGACGGATATTATGCACTGAAAGAAGGTTCGCTCTATCCGGTCTTATATCGTTTAGAGGAGAAGAAATACATTGATCATTATCAAAAGATATACTCCGAAGAGCGGAGAGTTCCGAGGAAATATTACAGACTGACCTTTGAGGGGGCGGAGGCGCTTTCTCGGATGAAACAGGCGTGGGAAATTCATAAGAATGCGACGGATCAAATCCTGGGGGATTCGGGATGATGGATACCGGGATTCCGGTTAACGGGTGTTTGATATGTCGATATCACCTGTAAGAAATGATGAAAGAAGGAGTATTCGGATGGAACAATATACGCAGAATAAGATTCCCGTGGAGTGGAGGCGTTACGCCGATCAAGTGATTCGTAATCTGAAAGTCGGTCGTGAAATCAGATCGAAAATAAGAGAGGATTTGTACGAATCTCTTGATGTGAGAAGACAAATGGGAGATGAAGGCAAACCGGAGGAATTGCTCGGAAATCCGAGGGATGTGGCATTGGAGTTTGCGGAAAATTTGAATATCGGCATGGAGAGTGTGCGAAATGTCAATGAATACCGTTCCAAAACTGAAATTTTCGGAATTCCGCTTGTGCATATTGTCCGGAACAACTATGTATTGGGGCAGGGAAGTCGACGAATGGTTGCCAAAGGAATCATTGCCGTGGGTCCTGTCGCAATCGGCGTACTTGCCTGGGGAGGAATTGCATTCGGGCTGCTGACGTTTGCCGGTATCGGTATCGGGCTTCTCGGAGTTTTTGGGGGAGTTGCCATAGGCGGTCTCACATCGATAGGAGGCGTGAGCATTTCCTATTTCGTTGCCGTCGGAGGTCTTTGTATTGCGCATGACTTTGCATTAGGAGGTCTTGCCATTGCGAAGCATGCGGCAATCGGCGGACATGCAATCGCCTTGATCGCCGGCTTTGAGGAGCCTACGGCTACTCTGACCGGTTGGAGCAAGTATGCGTTTGTGCTCCCGGAGCAGAGGAGTCTTTTTATTCAGGCGGTAAATCAGGAACTGGGTGGTATGGCGGAGTGGATCAAACAATTTATTCTGTTTATCGCGGGAGTCGGTGTTTAGATACGTAGAGCGAGAAGAGAAAGAGCGGGAAGAAGAGAAATAGGGGGAAAAAGTGGGCAGCATCTACGACAGAACGGATATTTATGATCTCTTCGAGTCGGAGGGAAAGTATCAGGCGACGAAGAAGCACTGGGAGACCGTCCTGGAGGGACGATTGCTCACTTCCGGAGGAATTTCGTCAACGGCGTATTCCGCACTGGACGTCAGCATTGGGACAGGGAGTTTGACTCTGCCTCTTGCAGAGCTGGGGTTTGCACTGTACGGTTCCGACCTCAGTCCTTCCATGCTTGAAAAATGCAAGGAGAATGCCCACACGAAACATCTCGAGATCCATCTGCGACAATGTGATTTTCGTATGCTGCGTCCTCATTTTACCGGCAAAAAGAACGGAAAATCATTCGATCTTGTGATGAGCACGGGAAATTCTCTGCCCTATGTTCGGAATGACGAGCTCTTGGATGTGTTGGAGGAGATGGATACTCTGGTTTCACCGGGCGGATACCTGTATGTCGATCTACGAAACTGGGACAAAATTATGAAAGAGAGAAATCGGTTTTATCTGTACAATCCTGTGTTCCGCATCCATCCGGAAACGCAGGAGGAAGAGCGCATCAATCTCACACAGGTTTGGGATTATCATGAGGAGGGCAGCGTTCGCTTTCACCTGCTGTATACATTCGAGACGGAGCGGAAAATTCATAGAAGAGAGATTTTTGAAGAACGATACTATCCTGTCGAACAGAAGGTATTGCTCGACAAAATCAGAGAAATGGGGTATTCGGAGATTGAAATCGGGAGACTCCCTGCGCAATTCGGGAAATTCGACCTTGAACGTGACGATTGGTACTATATCATCGCAAAAAAATCCGATAAAGAGAAAGCCGTCCGCTGAGGCAACGTTTTCGTGTACAAATCATACGAGACGGATTTCGACTCTTACGAATTGGCCGGAATGCGCAGCAGCTCCGTATAGGTTAATTTTCCGTTGATATGTGAGGAATTCATCAGAGAAATGAATGCGACCTGCATGTCCGCTTGCGGAATCTGCAGGCGCTCCGCTTTTTTGAAAATCTGTTCGTCGGCTCTCCTGACCAATGTGATATGGGTCTTGAATGTCTTTCTGTCGAAAGGGATTCCGGTTTTTGCAAGCGCGGTACGAATCTCCTGCACCAGCTGATTCAACAGGGGATTCTCGTCCGTCCCGATCCAAAGCAAATCGCGGAATCGTCCGATCTCGGACAATTGCAGCATAAAGGGAGAAAAAGAAATGCCTTGCAGGGCAATCTTAATCTCGCTCAGTTTTTCGGTTTCTCCGATAAAGCAAAGGGTGAGGTGCAGTCTCTCGACAGGGGTGAAGTTTCCCTGTGCTCCTTGTATTTTGAGCTCCTGCATCACACGGCTCAGTGCTTTTTTAAATGTGTCCGTAAAACGGATGGCTACAAACAATCTCATATTGATGGATTCACTCACTGATTGATTCACTATTTTATTCATTCTTGCGTACGCAAAGCGTACTCGGGATTATCGACACGGTTATTAAAATATTCAGCGTTTTTTTGCGCTGTTGACCAGCGTCTGCATTTCGTTTTTGTCCAATCCTTTGACGAGAATGTAAGCACCGTCGATGAATTCATACTTTTCCTTCGGTAGATGCTCGATGAATTCATCGTACTCGAGTACATCGAGGCTGTCACAGCTGCCGCCGTTCTGAGGATCTCCGTCGAATACCATCAAGTGGATTTTCCAGGTTTTGATGTCTTTTTCGTCCATAAAATCGGTATTTTGAAATTCGACGAACGGCTTGTACGGCAGGATGGTATCGACAGTTTCCGTGAGGACATAGAGGCCGAAGACGGATTGGTCTTCTTCATCCCGATAGAAAAATTGTTTTGCGGAGTAAGCGTCCAGATACTGGATATGGGTGATGATTTCGCTGAATTCGCGAACGGAATCCGGTGCGCTTAAAATTCTTTTCCTCATCGCCTCATCAAATGCAACGGGCCTAGTCACGCCGAACAGGAAGGAGCTTGAGGATTCGTCTTCCTGTTCAAAGAGGGACTGAATGCCGAACAGAATGTCATCTCGGTATGCGAAGCGCTCGATGTCCTGAGCGGTGAACACATCTCCGTGTTCGGACTTGATCTCCGATCCCTGTTTCAGCGCCAGAGCCTTGGTGAAGGTGAGGGCGATTTTCCAGTCTTCTTCTGAGGATGGAGTGAAGATACGCACGCGGTAGTAGGGTTTGTTGTCTTCGGGTTTTTCGTAGGAGACTTCAAATCCTCTTGCACTTCTGAATTCGATTCCGAACAGGAGGCAGACATATTCGTCCAATCTGGAGGAATAAAATGCGTTCGGATCGAAGTCCTCCCGACTCTCGTCGAAGGTAAGCTGTACCATGCCGGGAACCAGGTCGAGCAGTTCGCTGATTTTCATTGCTTTTCCGGAAAATAATTTTTTCTTGTGCTCCATATAAAAAGAAAGACTCATAATACCTCCGATCGACATTTATTATATCCATTCTACATCTTTGCGGCGTCTATTTGAACAGGAGATGCGGATATTTTGTGACGACAGGATAGAGGTGTATAATGGGAATATGTTGCAAATCAGGAATTTGAATATTGTCCATAAGACCGACCTGAGAGAAATCCTGACGGATTTTCATCTGACACTCCATGAAGGCGATAAGGCGGTCATCATCGGAGAAGAGGGGAACGGCAAGTCGACCGTTCTGAAATGGATTAAAGATCGGAGCCTTGTCGAGGACTATGTCGAAGCGCATGGTCTTGTTGACGTGGGAAAGCATGGATTGGCTTACCTTCCGCAAGAACTTCCTCGTGAAGACCGAGAGAAAACCCTCTATGCGTTTTTTTCGCAGGAGGCGTTGTTCTGGGACTTGACACCGCGTGAAATGGGGGATCTTGCGCATCCGTTCGGGGTGGAGGTCGCATTTTTCTACGGGGATCGGAAGATGGGGACGCTTTCGGGCGGTGAGAACGTAAAGGCGCAATTGATGCGGATTCTGATTGCGAAGCCTACGGTGCTGTTGTTGGATGAACCGTCCAATGATCTGGATATCGAGACTTTGGAGTGGCTTGAAGGGTTTATCAACACCTGGAAGGGCATTGTGCTGTTTGTATCGCATGATGAAACTTTGATTGAGAGAACGGCGAATATGGTCGTGCATCTGGAGTTGATTGAAAAGAAGACGAAGTCGCGGTATACGGTCGCAAGAGTTCCGTATCAGCAGTATGTGCAGGAGAGGCGGAGAAGAATCGAGAAGCAGGAGCGGATGGCTATCAGCGATTTGCGAGAGAAGCGGATTCGGGATGAGAAATTTCAGCGAATCAGTCAGAGTGTGGAATATGCTCAGGACACCGTGAGCAGAGGCGATCCGTCTACCGGCAGACTACTGAAAAAGAAGATGCATGCGGTGAAGTCGATGGAGAGGCGTTTTGAGCGGGAAGATGCGGATATGACGGAGATGCCGGAGGAAGAAGAAGCCATTTTCTTTTTGCTCGGCGGAGAGGAGAACCGCGTTCCGAACGCGAAAACGGTGCTGGATTTCGAAGCGGATCTGCTGGAGACGCCACCGACAAACGGTGAGAAGCGTATTTTGGCGAGGGATGTCAGGTTGACGGTTCGGGGCTCGGAGAAGATCTGCATCATCGGCAAAAACGGATGCGGAAAGACGACTTTGCTGAAACGGATTGCGGAGGAGCTGGACGGCAAGCCCGGCATCCATGCCGAATTGATGCCGCAGAACTACGAAGAACTGCTGAAGCTCGAGGATACGCCGATTGAATATCTCGTGAAACACGGCGGGAAGGATGAGCGCACGAAAATCAGCACATACCTGGGTGCTTTGAAGTTCACCTATGATGAGATGAATCGTCCTGTAGCTAAGCTGTCCGGTGGCCAAAAGGCGAAGATTTTTTTGCTCAAAATGAGTATGTCGGATGCCAATGTGCTCTTGCTGGATGAGCCGACCAGAAACTTTTCTCCTCTTTCGGCACCGGTCATCCGCGCGGCATTGAGGAGTTTTCCGGGAGCGATTATCAGCATTTCTCACGACAGGACATACATCGCGGAGGTGTGCGACAGGGTGTATGAACTCCGGGAAGAGGGACTTTTTGAGAAATGGTTGAAATAATGAATGTGATGTTTGAAAAAGGCGTACTCTCTCAGGACTCGTTTTCCTCTCCCTTGTTGGACTGGTATGACAAAAATCGCAGAACCCTCCCGTGGCGAGAGGATCCGCACCCTTACCATGTCTGGATTTCGGAGGTGATGCTCCAACAGACGCGGGTGGAGGCGGTACTCGGATATTACGACCGCTTTATGAGGCGTCTTCCGGATGTGCACAGTCTTGCCGCGATAGAGGAAGCGGAGCTGTTTAAACTATGGGAAGGTCTGGGATACTACAGTCGTGCGCGCAATCTCAAGAAAGCCGCGGAGATTCTCGTACGTGATTTTGGCGGGGAGCTGCCCGCGTCGGTTGAAGACCTGCTGAAACTGCCGGGAATCGGTCCATATACAGCCGGGGCAATCGCATCGATCGCGTTTCGTCAGGAAGTTCCGGCGGTGGACGGCAATGTCCTGCGCGTCATGGCGCGCATTACGGGAAATCATGCGGATATCACGCTCCCGCGTACGCGAAAAGAGGTGGAGGAAGCGGTGCGGAAACTGATTCCGCAGGGAAAGGCGCATCTGTTCAATCAGGCGTTGATGGAGTTCGGCGCGCTTGTCTGTGTGCCGAACGGCGTTCCGAAATGTGCATCCTGTCCTGCTGTTCGGTCGTGTTATGCGCATGAAACACAGGCGCAGCAGTCTCTCCCGGTCAGGGCGAAGAAAAAAGAGCGCAGGACGGAAAAGCGGACCGTCCTCGTGTTTCGGGATGCACACGGGCGCGTTATGATTTGTCGGAGGCGGGAGAAGGGTCTGCTCGCAGGGATGTGGGAATTCCCGGCGCTGGAGGGGCATCTTTCCGAACAGGAGGTGGCGGAGCACCTCGAGGCGAATCATCGGGAGTTTCTCCGGATAGAATCTCTCGGCACAGCCAAGCATTTGTTTACTCACATCGAGTGGCACATGAGGGGATTCCTGGTGCATTTGTCCGAGCCGGCGGACTTTAGCGAAAAGGGGCGGTGTGTGTGGTGCGATGCGGAAACGCTGAAACGCGATTATGCGCTTCCTTCCGCATTGAAATACTTCTTTGATATGCAGATACGCAATTTTTAGGGGAAATCATATGAAAGTGAGGTGGATTCGTTGTTTCCGTTATTATTGACCACGACATTGTGGGTTGGACTTGGCGGCGCTGTCTTGATGCTGCTGGGAGATATGATTTTGTATTTTGACAGAGGCGATTACGATTCGTCCAAGGGCGCGGATGCAATCGTTGAGATTATGAAGAAAGTCAGCCGCAAGAGATTGTACATCGGCGGACTTCTCGGCCCCGTCTCGGCTGTCTTATACTGCGTCGGATACTATCACATCGTGCTCGTCGCCAATGCGGAGTACAGCCTTTTGGCGTGGATCGCCTTTTTCCTCTGCTGCACCGGAATCGTCTGCGGCGGCGCGTTTCACAGCCAGTGCGCCAACCTCGGCCTCATCGGACGCCATGAAGAACTTCCGCAACTGGAAGAAATCAAGAATCATCTCGCATTCCAAAAACTGTTTCTCATGGGCTTCACCGCACTCGGCAATTTGCTGCTCATCGCATTGATTCTCCTGGGGTTTACCATGCTGCCGAGATGGGCAATCCTCTTCACCCCGCCGGTACTGCTCCTCCTCACACCGCTGGTGAACAGACTCCCCAAGGGCATTCACATGGTCATCGGCGGCGGGTGGACGAACATGATCACCGTCATATACTATGCAGCCGTTATTGTAATCCTCTAAGGCAGGATACGAAGATGAAAGCGGCACCGCCGGCACCGCACAACGAAAATCGGGAGAGACAATTTTGGAACAACGACTGTTATGGGTTTATCTTGTCATCATCAATATCGCGGCGTTTACCGCCTTTGCGGTTGATAAAAGGCGTGCCGTGAAGGCGGGGCGCAGACTGCGCAACAGGACACTGCTGGGACTTGCTTTTTTCGGCGGTTCGGCGGGCGCTTATATCGGGATGTATCTGTTCCGCCATAAGACGAAGCGAGCCGTCTATGTGGCGGGAGTTCCGCTGATGTTGCTGTTTCATGCGGAAGCGGTGCTCATTTTATGGAAGTGGGGAGAACGCGGTTTTTGGTAGTGTCGCAATGAACGGCTGAGCGGAACAATCAAGGTCGATGACATCATATTTGATCACCGGAAATGAGCTTTTTTGTTATATTTGTGTTTTTTTTTTATTATGTTATGATTGGAATATATCTATAATCAGGCAAACACATGCGACAGGGGAAATGAAGATGGATATGGGATATTTCCCCTTGTTTGAGGGGGCGTCATGAAGTCTTTTTTTAGAAAGAGAATCTTTTGGATTTTTTTGCTTCCGAGTTTGTTCGGAATGCTTCTCTTTTACATCATTCCGTACATCGCTTCGTATTACTACGCTACAACGGATGCTACAACAGGGGCGTTCGTGGGTTTGGATCATTATGCGGCGATGCTGTCCAATTCTTCCTTTCAGCTGGCGGGAAGAAATACCCTGTTTTTTATGATGATCTGTGTTCCGCTCAATATCATTCTTCCTTTTTGCCTGGCGTATCTGTACCATACGAGCGGCAGAAAAGGAATTTTCGTTCTCGCCTTTATGCTTCCGCTCGTCATTCCGTCCGGAGCGACGGTATACTTTTGGAAGATGATATTCGGCAGTTACGGCTTGATCAATAAAATACTCGTGATAAACGGAATGCAGCAGATTCCGTTTTTTCAAAGCGAGCTGGCACTCTATGTCGTGATCCTCGTGTTTATGCTGAAGAACATCGGATTCAATATGGTTCTGTTCATCACAGGGCTCTCCT
>JAUMXJ010000041.1:0-7712 GCA_030529205.1 Bacillota bacterium
ATTACGAGATTTTTGGCGATATACTACTCCAATCCTCCTGAGATCATCGGTCCGATTCGCTCCGCCAGACCGTATATTGTGCTAAAGGCGATTGAATTCGATGCTTTTCTTGCTCATGTCGGCGGTTCCGAGCAGGCACTGGCAGATATTGTGAATTTGGGCGTGGCGGATTTGGACGGACTCTGGTCGGGTGCATTTCGCAGAATTCCGCCGAAAGCTCCGCCTCACAATACCTATGCCTACTACGCCGACTTGATTACCGAGGCGGAGAATCAGGGATACCGCATGCATTCCGTTCCGGAGTTTTACGATTTTGGAGAAATCAATCCTGAACTCTTCAAGGAAAATGCCGGCCTTATCAGATTTGATTACCGGGATTACGGCGTTTATGGTGACAGCGGATACTCCGTACACTATGTCTATGACGGCGAAAAGAATGTATATACCCGTCTCGTCAACGGCGAAGTGTGTGTAGATGAAATCGACGATTCCCCCGTCACGGTATCAAATATTCTGGTGCAATATGCGACGCACGAGGTTCTCGATGACGCAGGAAGACTTGCAATCGACCTGTTTTCAGGTGGTGAAGGCTATCTGTTCCGAGACGGGAAGGTTTCAAAAGTGACCTGGTCAAAAGAAGCGAATCAGGCGCTCACCAGGTTTACCCATGAGGACGGAAGCGAAATTCTGTTGACTCCGGGCAAGACCATTTTGCATGTCGTCTATCCGGGTATATTTCAGTATTCCGAAGAATAAATAATCAAGGAGAGTATGATGTATTCCCCGAAGGAACTTATTGAACGCGCACTTGATGCTTCGAAAAATGCCTATGCTCCGTATTCTCATTTTAAGGTGGGTGCGGCTCTGCTGGCGGAAAGCGGAAACATTTACACCGGTTGCAATATCGAAAATGCATCATACGGTGCGACGATTTGCGCCGAACGCGCCGCAATAGCACATGCAGTCGGAGAGGGTGAGCGTCATTTTACAGTGATTGCCGTGGTTTGTGAAAGTCGCACAAGACTTTTTCCCTGCGGAATTTGTAGACAGACGCTCTCGGAATTCGGCGAGATGGATGTCGTCGTGGAGGGGGAGCAATCCTTTGAAGTATTCAAGCTTTCAGAGCTGATTCCGCTCTCCTTTCAAGCGGAGGATATTATCACGATAAAGGATGGAAAATGTTTAAATCAGGATTTATAGCGATTATCGGACGCCCGAATGTGGGGAAGTCCACCATACTCAATGCCATTGTCGGAGAGAAGCTCGCGATTATCAGCCCGAAAGCGCAGACAACCAGACACAAGGCGCTAGCCATCTATTGCGATGAGGAAGCGCAAATGATATTTTTGGATACGCCCGGATTTCACCGCGCCAAGACCAAGCTCGGTGATTTCATGGTCGGCGAAGTCATGAGTTCGCTTGAAGAAGTCGATATTGTGATGTTGGTGGTAGACAGAGCCGGTCTCGGCGACATTGAAGAACAACTGATTCAGGTCATCAAAAGAAGCGATGCGAAGAAAATCTTGGTGATCAATAAAACCGACACCATGGATCCCGATGCGTATCTCTCATTCTACAATCAATCCACGGCATCCGGTATTTTTGATCATGTCATCGGAATTGCGGCGCAACAGGGGCTCGGAATCCTTGAGTTGAATCGACTGATTAAAAATGAGCTTCCGGAAGGTCCGCACTACTATCCGCCCGATCAATTGACGGATCAGACAGAGAGAACCCTGGTAGGGGAACTGATTCGAGAAAAAGCGCTTCTTTTTTTGTCGGATGAAGTTCCACACGGAATTGCAGTGGACATTGTAAAAATGAAATTGCGTAAAGATCAGAATATCTATGATATCGATGCCGATATCATCTGTGAACGCGAGTCTCACAAGGGAATTGTCATCGGAAAAAGCGGACATACGCTCAAAGGTATCGGGAAAGCGGCAAGAGAAGATATGGAGCGCCTTTTGGACTGTAAGGTGAACCTGAAACTCTTTGTCAAAGTCAGAGAAGACTGGAGAAACAGTGCAAGTCACTTGTCCGGTCTCGGATATAAGAAATAGTACGGTGAGGGATGATTAAGACCGAGGGCATTGTATTGTCGAGAAGAAACTCGTACAATGAGGACGTTTTTTTGACGGTATTTACCGAAAAATACGGCAAGATGAATGTTGTTGCCAAGCGTTCCAAATCCTATAAATCCCCGCTTAATGCCTCAACCAGAGTGTTTGTCTGTTCCGACTTCATTTTCAAGCCCGCATCTGTCCCGATTGTTCTGCATGCCGACATCGTGCAGTCTCATCTCTCCCTATTGGATGATTTGGATCGGATTGCAAGTGCCGCGTACTTGTGTGAGTTGGTCAATCTGACGACCAGAGAAGAGTTTTCGGAACAGGACATCTACCGACTTCTCAAAGATTGCCTGTCCTATCTTTGTCGAACGGAAGCGCGTCTCACTCTGATGCGAGCGTTTTTTATCGCACGGCTTTGTCGCGAATTGGGGGTCCTGTCGACGGAGTCGGAGCATTTTTCAAATGAAATCGAGAGCGTCCTGATGCGCCATCGCATTGTCATCGAAGACATACCGAGATGCGTCAGATTTTTGCATTACCTCATTCAATCGGAGTTGCCCCGATTGATGCACGCCAAAAATGATACAAGGCTGTTTTCGGAGACCGTTACCGTTTGTGAAACCATCTTGAGAGAAACACTCGACATTCCGCCGATCAAGAGCACACGCTTGATGGATTTATGAAAATTGTACTCATAGACGGAATATGCTATAATTGACTGAATATGCAGGTAAAAACCATTTGGAGGTGTTCAATGAAATATTCAATGGAAGCAATTGATGAAGTCAGAAAGAGGACCGGCGTCGGCTATGAAGCTGCCAAAGAAGCACTCGATTTGACGGGCGGAGATGTTTTGGATGCAATCATTTATCTCGAAAGAAAGGGAAGCATCGACAAAAACATCGTCAAATCTACTGTTGAAAAGTTCAAAAACCTTGTAAACGAAGGGTTTATTTCGCAAATCCAGGTTTTCAAGAACGGACAGAAAATATTTGATATCCCCGTCGTTGCGGGAGTTGCCATGATGGCGCTCTGGACTGTGCCGTTTACTGCGGCTCTTGTCTTTGCTATCGCTTCTAAATGCGACATTCGCATTATCAAACGCGATGGTGCCGCGTTCAATATTTCGGAAGTTACCATTGACAAGTTTAATGAATTGTTTGCCGTGATGAAGCAGGAAGTTTCCAAAGCAAAAGAAAAGTTTTCAAAAAAATCGTGCGATGCCTGTCAAGACGCGGACGACGATTTCCGCGATGACGACCTGATGCACTTTGATGAATTTGAAGAAGAGGAAGATACTGAAAAAACATGCTGCCGTCATCATCATGACGATAAAGCGGAATAGTTGAGGTTGGTATGGCAATTGAGAAGAATGCAAGGCCGAGTTCGGCTGTAACAATGGAAAAATTGATTGCTCTTTGTAAAAACAGAGGATTCATTTTTCCGGGCTCCGAAATTTATGGCGGGTTAGCCAATTCCTGGGATTATGGTCCTCTCGGGGTCGAATTGATGAACAATATCAAAAAAGCATGGTGGAAAAAATTTGTCCACTCTTCCAAGTACAATGTCGGAATGGACAGTTCCATCCTTTTGAACCCGGAAGTATGGGTTGCATCGGGGCATGTTTCCAACTTCAATGACCCCCTGATTGATTGCAAAAATTGTAAGACCAGATTCAGAGCGGACCATCTGGTTGAAGCGCATATGAAAAACGGGGAAAGCGTCGACGGCTGGAGCTTTGATCAATTGAAGGCTTATATCGATGAACATCAGGTCGTATGCGATCACTGTGGAAAACACGAATTTACGGACATTCGCAAATTCAATATGATGCTTCGCACCTTCCTCGGCGCCGTAGACAGCAGCGCAACTGAAATTTATATGAGACCTGAGACGGCGCAGGGAATCTTCATCAATTTCAAGTCGGTGCAAAGAACAAGCAGGAGAAAGCTTCCGTTCGGGATTGCCCAAATCGGAAAAGCGTTCCGAAACGAGATTACACCGGGAAACTTCATCTTCAGAACACGCGAATTTGAGCAGATGGAGCTTGAATTTTTCTGTAAACCGGGAGAAGATTTGGAATGGTTTTCGTATTGGCGTTCTTTCTGCATGAATTGGCTTCTTTCGCTCGGAATAAAGGAAGAAAACCTCAGGTACCGCGACCATGAGAAAGAGGAGTTGTCACACTATTCCAATGCGACAACGGATATAGAATTTCTCTTTCCTTTCGGTTGGGGAGAGCTGTGGGGAATCGCCGACAGAACGGACTACGATCTCAAGTCCCATCAAAAACAATGCGGAGAAGATCTCAGCTACACCGATCCGTTTACCAATGAAAAGTACATCCCGTATGTCATCGAACCTTCACTCGGTGCAAACCGTACGGCGCTCTGCTTCCTGAGCAATGCATACGATGAAGAAACCCTTGAAGACGGAACTACAAGGACGGTCTTGAGACTTCACAGTGCTATTGCACCGATCAAATGTGCGGTCCTCCCTCTGGTCAAAAAATTGTCCGACAAATCGAATGAAATATTCGAAGAACTGCTCGAACATTTCCCTTGTGAATACGACGAATCGGGTGCGATCGGAAAGCGCTACAGAAGACACGATGAAATCGGAACCCCGTTCTGTATCACCGTGGATTTTGATACTTTAGAGGACGGAACCGTTACCATTCGTTACAGAGACAGTATGGAGCAAAAACGCGTCAGTGTATCGGAAGCCATTTCTGAAATTGAAGCTTCCATGAAATTCTAAGACGGAATGACGATTAGAGAATACAACGAAAAGTTTGAATACGAGGTTCTTGCGGAATATGCACAAAAATCCGCGGATTCCGTGCGAAGTGTCGCGATTTCACCATGCGACCTTCGTACGGAGTTTCAGCGCGATACTTCGCGAATCATACACAGCAAAGCATTCCGCAGATTAAAACACAAGACACAGGTCTTTCTTTCCCCGGAAGGAGATCACTATCGAACGCGATTGACGCATACGCTGGAAGTATCTCAGATTGCAAGAACCATTGCGCGTGCGCTCCGTTTGAACGAGGATCTTGTCGAAGCCGTTGCACTTGGGCATGACCTCGGGCACACCCCGTTCGGACATTGCGGAGAGCGGGTGTTGAATGAAGTCCATGCGGGCGGTTTTCGGCATAATGAACAGAGTAAAAGAGTGGTGGAGTATCTGGAAAGACACGGCGAAGCGCGCGGACTGAATCTTACCGCACAGACCGTTGACGGAATTCTCTGTCACTCGGGCGGAAAATGGCCGTCCACACACGAAGGAGCGATTGTGCGCTATTCGGACAAAATCGCTTACATCCACCATGACATCGACGATTCCATTCGCGCCGGCATCCTGCAGGAAGAAGACATCCCGCCGGAAATCAGACGCATTTCAGGAAACACCAATAAGGAGCGTCTCGACTTCTTCATTCACGATTTGGTGCAAAACTATCTGGAAAACCCGAAGAGAGGATTTTCCGAAGACGGGTCGTTCGCGTTTCAGCAGATTACAAAATATATGTTTGAACATGTGTACCTGAATAAAGTTGCAAAGGTCGAAGAAGAGAGGGCTGCACATGTCGTGGAATACCTGTACCAACATTTTTCAAAGCATCCGAATCAGATGCCGGAAAGTTGGTATTACGATTATAAAAATTCTGACGGAATCGAAGCAGTAAAGGATTTTATCGCATCCATGTCTGACAGATATGCGGTTTCTATTTACAAATCCCTGTTCATTCCCAGTTTTTGGTACTAATGGCGAATATCTATGAAATCATCAAGACCCAATTGCCTGTCTCCAGAGTGATTGGGGAATACATTGCATTAAAAGGTCATGGCCCCAGGTATACGGGACTTTGTCCTTTTCATGGCGAAAAGACGCCTTCTTTCAGTGTCGATGATGAAAAGGGGTTCTATTATTGTTTCGGGTGCAAAGCGACCGGAGATGTCATACGCTTTGTACAGGAGCAGTTGAAGCTGGATCCGATTGATGCCTGTAAGTATTTGGCGGAACGTTACAAAATAGATCTCTCGGCGGCATCGGATTATCGAGATCGTGCTGGCCAAAAAGATCAGCAGGTCTATCTCGCTCTGAAGGATGCGGCTCTGCTGTACCATAAGATTCTGTTTCGTCACGCTCCGTCCAAAGAGTATTTAAAACGCAGAGGTCTAAACAAAGAGGCGGTCCAAACATTCCTTCTCGGCTATGCTCCGAGAACGGGGTTGGTTTACGACAACCTGTCTAAAAAATATCCGGATTCCGTCCTCTTAAAGGCGGGAATCATAAGCAGAGATGATGAGGGCAGATTCTACGATCGGTTTCGGGATCGTGTGATGTTCCCGATTGTCAGTCAGACGGGAAAAGTGGTCGGATTCGGCGGCAGGGCTCTCGGCAATTCTCCCGCAAAGTACCTGAATTCGGCGGACTCTCCGTATTTTAAAAAGGGTGAGCTGCTGTATGCGCTCAATCACTGCAAAGATTATCTGAAAGAGGATCGGTACATCATCGTGGTGGAAGGGTATATGGACGTTGTCTCGCTTTTCATGTCCGGTATCCGCAATGTGGTGGCGACGCTCGGAACTGCCTGTACCGAAAAGCACGCTCATCTTTTGAAGCGCTACACGGATGAAGTTGTACTGTGTTATGACTCGGATTCCGCCGGGATAAAGGCGGCACTCAAGGCGGTTGATATCCTTTCCCCGATTATTCCGACCGTTCGTGTCTGTCTGCTCGGCGAAGGATTGGACCCGGACGATTATGTCAAAAAATACGGACCGGAAGAATTCAAAAATACGGTAAAAAAAGCCAAACTCGGGATAGCATTCAAAATCGATCGGATGTCACATTCCTATAATCTCGAGGAAACTGCCTCTTTCAATCATTTTTTGAAAAAGGCATGTCACGAAATCAATCAATTGGGAGATCAGTTTGACAAGAGCACGTATGCACAATACTTGATTGATGAATACGATGCGAGTGCCGAACTGATCAAACAAATCATAAAAGTTGGAGGTTTAAAAAAACGTTCTCATCAGGATGACCCTGAGAAAGGGTTGACATGTGAAGAACAGATTATCAAACTTTTTGTCAGAGATTACAAGCATATCATTGATAACCCGAGCATGTTTGCAAAAATATCGGAAGTCCCTTTTTCTGACGATCTCATTAAAATCTTCTACGCAATCATCAATCACTTTGAAGAATACGAAACGATTGATTACGCCATACTCGCCGATGAACTCGGCATCGAGCTGACTCAAAAGCTTCAGATGATTATGGAAAGTAAATTGGAATCGAGACGTATGGAAGTCCTGTTGTATAACATAGAATTGCAGAAGATCAACGAGCAGTTGGAACAAAATCCGGAGCCGACTGAGTTTGCAGAACTGTCACGACGCAAGAGCAGGATTATCTCTGAAATTTTAAAGTTCAACTCGTAATCATGTAGATTCGGATAAAGGAGAGTTATGAAAAAATCGACCGATCGGAAAGAACAGGAAATGGAATTGGAGAAAAGCAAAAAATCAAGTTCGAAGAAAGCAACAACCAAAAAGACTGAGACAAAAAAAGAAACAAAAGACTCGAAGGAAACCCTAAAAAAAGCTGCAAAAGAAACCGTAAAAGAAA
>JAUMXJ010000041.1:7722-8115 GCA_030529205.1 Bacillota bacterium
GAAGAGGAGTCAACGGATACGCCTGTAAAGACAAAAGCTAAGGTCGCCAAAGAGAACAAGACGGCGGAGAAGAGCAAAAAAGTCTCGAATGCTTCCTCCAAAAAATCAAACACCGCAAAATCGGAAGCGTCCAAAGTCGTCACATCGGAGGAAACGAAGCCGACCGCTGAAAAAGCGTCATCCAAAACCAAAAAATCGGCTAAAAAAGAGAAAGCAACGGAAAAGGAAACCGAAAACCTTGAGAAAGAAGAGCCGATTGCATCCGTGTCTTTAAAGGACGATGCGATTATTCTCGATTTCGCGGATTCTGATGACGAGGATTTTGAAGAAGAAGGGTATGTCGACTTTGACGAAGAGGAGGAGACGCCCGTCCTTGTTGAAGACGGAGAGTTT
>JAUMXJ010000042.1 GCA_030529205.1 Bacillota bacterium
TGCTTTCTGAATCGCCTTATTGTGCGTGCGGGGATCCAGCACCCTTTTTTCAAGATACGGGAGGGTTGCGTCGAATTGTTTGATGAGCGCGAAGCTGAAATACCACGCAATCATCATGTGGACATAGTATTTGTCCGGGTTTACGGAAGCAACCAGCTCCAAGTGACGCGGATCGAAGTCTTCGTCGAGATAATGGGCAAGAAGCAGACCGATTGCATAGCGGACGACGTATTCCTTATCCGAACGAATCCACTTGTGAATTTTTTCGAGAACGCGCTCCGGCTGCTGTTTGAACAGCTTCGGCGAAAAACTGTCGCAAGTCGCCCAGTTATCGATATGAGGCAAAAACGCTTCCGTGTACGCGAACAGCGAATCCAAATCCTTCACCTGCTCCAATAGAAATGCGTGGAGATTGTCTTCCTCGTAGTACGCATGCGGCAGGGAGGACAAAAATTTTTCGACTTCGGGCATCCTCTGTCGGTACAGTGTCTTGGCATAGTTTCTGAGTATGGGCGTTCGCACCCCTATGATTTTGTTTGCGGGGATATTCGGAATCAGATTGATTGTAAAATCCCTATATTCCAAGTCTTGCATGGCAAGCAGTTCTTCATAAAAAATACTCTTCACCATTTCCTTTTGCCACCTTTTAAGATTTTTATATCATTTTCTGATTTGTCTTCCAATCATTTCACGAAAAATAGAAACCCCGTCAAAATCAGCAATAAGCCGATAAACAAAAACAACCATTTTTTCATTCTACAATATTCGAGCTCTTTCAGCTCCTTGATGATGTATTCATACGGATTGTCCGTGCGACAAAAGACGGAAACCGCAACCTCGTTCCCGAGACTTTTTTTCAGCAATCTTGTCGAGCAGAGCGAGGCATTAACAGACCGTATAATGGAAATGATTTCGCTTTTCAAAGTTTCAAACACAATTTCCACGATGTAGTCTTTCATCAGAAAATGACTCAGATAGTCAATTTTTACAACACGAACTTTCCCGGGAACGCATTTTACATTCTCCGCATCCTCCAGAAAGTCTTTCAGTTTTTTTTCTTTTAAGAATAAGGAGACGCTCTTCCGGATACACAGCAATCCCAGAATCACCAACCAAACCCCGATAATCGCTTTTTCCAACATAATTCACCCCTACAGTTGTCAGACTGTCTGATGTAGCTCGTTTCGTTTCGATATCGTATGGATATTGCTTATTGTTATTGTATCACGGCTTTGACCCTGAACGAAAATCTCCCGTCGCTTATTTCATTTTTTCAAGGATGTCCAGTATCTGTTGCTTTGTCATTTCGAATACGACGATATACGCGGCGTCGATGAATTCATAGCAGTCTTTCGGAAGATGTTTCATGAATTCTCTGTAGTCGACAATCTCAAGTTCACTGTATGCGTCAAAGTCGTCGGGATCCCCTTCATGACAGACCAGCCTCAACTTCCATTCTTTTACATCCTTGTTTTTTGCGATATGCATGTTTTCAAACTCGACAAACGGCTCGAACGGCAGGACGGTATCCACGCTCTCCAATAACTGATACACGCCGATCAGCGAATTGTCCGCTTTCATTCTATAAAATTTTTGGACGGCAGGATACGCGGTTTCTTTTTGAACCTTGGTATAAAATTTGCTGAATTCATCCACGGGACTCGGAGAGTCCAGCCATTTCTTCTGCGTTTCACGGTTGATGATGGCGGTTCGATACAGCCCGGGGATGGTATAAGTGGAAATGTTTGATTCCAGAGGCTTTCCGGTTTGTGAATCCACGCTCGGCGCAAAGTAGCTCGAAATTCCGAACAGGATATCCTTTTCATACGGGTAGCTTTCGATGGTCTCCGCCGTATAGCTTTCGCCATACTCGGAGATAATTTTGACTTTGAGCTTCGTTGCGAGTTCTTTGATAAAAGACAGACCGATTTTCCAGTCATCGACTGTACTCGGCGTTAAAAACCTCACGCGATAGGCATCCTTTCCGTCCGGATCTTTTTCAAACGATACCTCAAATCCGCGTGCACTTTTTCTCGCTATGCCGAGCATGAGCGAAGTATGTTCATTCAGCTTGCTTTCATGGAATTTATCCAAATCCTCCTTGGATTTTTGGGTATCCGGAAAAATCTGCAGCTTCGGTATCATAGGGAGAATGTCTCCCACTTTGAGAATTTTACCGAAAAAAAGTGTTTTCTTGTGGGGAAGATAGAATGATAAACTCATGAGTTCTCCTTTTTGTCTTATTCTGTAATCCGATTAAATGAATATGTTATATTATATTACATGAGAATTGATTGGAAAAGACTTTGTTGTTTTGGGGGATAGCATTTATGAAAATCGGATTTATCGGTTGCGGAAATATGGCGTGTGCAATGATGGAGGGAATGGTGCGCTCTTCCCTCGTTCATGCCGGTGAGATTATGGCGACGGCACTGGACCTTTCAAAACGAAAAGCATTTGCCGACGGACTCGGCATACGATTGACCGCCGACTCCTGTGAAGTCGCGGCGTACGCCGATGTGCTGTTCCTCGCGGTCAAGCCGCATCAGTATGCAAGTGTGATAGAAAAAATCTCCGACGCAATCCGCCCGCAATCCATTGTCGTCAGTATTGCACCGGGATTTACGCTGGAGCAATTGGAACTGAAATTCGGAAAGCAGGTGAAATTGGTGCGCACCATGCCGAACACACCCGCTACCGTCGGAGAAGGAATGACGGCAATGTGCTCCAATGCTCACGTCACACCTGAAGAAATCGAAAGAGTTGCCGCTTTGCTGAAGTGCTTCGGAAAAGCGGAGCAGGTGGAGGAACATCAAATGGACGCCGTCGTCGCCGTCAGCGGCTCTTCTCCCGCTTATGCATTCATGATGATGGAAGCGATGGCGGATGCCGCGGTCTTACACGGACTGCCGCGCGATAAAGCGTATGTCTTTGCGGCACAGGCGCTTCTGGGCGCCGCGAAAATGGTGCTGGAACTCGGGGAGCATCCCGCATCATTGAAAGACAAGGTCTGTTCGCCGGGCGGAACCACCATTGAGGCGGTGAAAAAATTGGAGGAGAGAGGCTTCCGCTCCGCTATTATGGAAGCCATGCAGGCATGTGCGGAAAAATCCGCGAGAATGAATCGGCATTGATTGTTTGATTTTCTCTCCCCCGACAGAATTGTTCGGTTGTTTGTGATAGAATAGATACTATGAATTTCAAAGAAATTGCATCGAAAAGCAATCCCTATTTCAAAAAACTTGTCCAAATGAAGAAAAACAAGGCTTCGGACGAATTTTTTGTCGAGGGGGCGCGATATATCAAGAGTGCGTACGAATACAACGGGATTTCCCCGGATGGAATCGTCTGTGAGGAAGAACACAGGCGAGAGGCGGAGTCTTTGTCGAATCTCGTACAAAGCCCGCTTGTCATGCTGACGGAAGAACTGTTCGGAGAAGTCTCGGAAACCGTTCACTCGCAAGGAATATTGGCGGTGTATCGCAGAGAGAATTTTCAGTCTATGTACGGTTCGAACGATTTTTCAAGTGATTTTTCAACCGATTTATCGAATCCCGAGCACACGAAGGCGGGACTGAACGGTGAGTGTTACCTGGTCTTGGATGAGGTACAGGATCCCGGAAATGTCGGAGCGGTCATCAGGACTGCCGATGCGGCGGGATTTTCAAAGATTTTTCTCGTGAAGGGCACAGCGGACCCGTATTCTCCAAAGGCATCCAGAGCGTCAGCCGGATCGGTTTTGAATGTCAGGACATATTCGGGAACCAGAGAGGAAATTCTGCACTTTTTAATCGGGAACGGTTGTGATATAGTAGTAACAACCATAGACGGTGCGGATTACAAAGATTTCGTGCCGAAAAAGAAGACAGCGCTCATCCTTGGAAATGAAGCAAGGGGGGTGCATTTAGATTTTGTAAAAAATGCTAATTATCGGGTCGGAATTCCGATGCGAGGAGGAGCGGAATCGCTCAATGTAGCGGTCGCTGCGGGAATTCTAATTTACCATTTGAGGGGGTAGTATGAAGGAGTTGATTGCCAAAATAGCGGAAAGCGCGCTGGAAAAAATGAAAGCAGTCAGGGAAATGGCGGACATCGAAAATATCAGACTTCAGTATCTGGGAAAGAAGGGGGAACTTACCGCATTTCTCAGAAATATGAAGGATGTTCCCGCGGATGAGAAACCCCTGGTAGGAAAGCTCGTAAACGAAGCAAAGGAAAGAGTGGAGAGCAGGCTCGAAGAAATCACGCAGAGAATCAGGGAAGAGCGCGTGGCTGCGAGATTGCAGAGTGAAAGTCTTGATATTACAATGCCTGCCAAGCGGGCAAAAAGAGGGCATGTCCATCCGCTTTCTCATACCTATCGCAAGGTGGTCGAGATTTTTACGCAGATGGGATTCACGCTTTGTGACGGGCCGCACATCGAAACCGTCTTCAATAACTTTGACGCGCTCAATTCGCCTGCGGATCATCCGGCGAGAGCGATGACCGATACATTCTATATCGACGAGGATACTCTGCTGAGGACACATACAGCCACGGTTCAGATTCGGGTGGCGAGAGGGCAGACTCCGCCGATTCGTGTGTTCTCGGTCGGAAGGGCGTTTAGAAATGATACTCCGGATCCGACTCACTCCCCGATGTTCTACCAGATTGAAGGGCTGGTAATCGATAAAAATGTCAGTCTCACCGACCTCAAGGGAACATTGGAGCAATTTGCAAAGCGTATGTTCGGAGAAAATACCAAGATTAAGCTCCGTCCGCATTATTTCCCGTTCACCGAGCCGAGCGGGGAAGTCGATGTCTCCTGCTTTAAATGCGGGGGAGAGGGCTGCAGAGTCTGCGGAAGCTCCGGGTGGATTGAGATTCTCGGGTGCGGTATGGTTCATCCGAAAGTGCTTGAAAATTGCGGGATTGATCCGAGTGAATACTCCGGATTCGCCTTCGGGATGGGACTCGACCGCATCAATATGCTCAGCTACAACGTAGATGACATCAGGGTTCTGTACGAAAATGACAAACGTGTGCTCGAGCAGTTTTAAGAATCTGAATTGATTGAATGGAGGATGTATGAGAGTTCCGATAGAATGGCTTAAAGAATATGTGAAAATCGACGGCATCAGTCAAAGAGAACTGCTTGACGGGATGATACTCAGCGGATCGAATCTGGAGAGTGCGTCCAACCCGACAGACGGAATTTCCGGGGTTGTCATCGGGAAAATTACGAAGATAGAAAGACATCCCGACGCAGATAAACTCAATGTATGTACGATTTCCGTCGGAGAAGCGGAGCCGCTTCAGATTGTAACGGCGGCTACCAATGTGTTTGAAGGAGCCGTCATTCCGGTATCAACCGTTGGCGCCGTGTTGGCGGGAGGGCTCAAGATCAAAAAAGGAAAGCTCAGAGGGGTGGATTCCAACGGGATGCTCTGTTCCTTTTCAGAGCTCGGCTTTGATGCCAAAGTCATTCCGCAGGAGTTTTCAGACGGGATTTTAATCCTGGACGAAGAATTTGAAAAACATTTGGGGAAAAATGCACTTGAAGTTCTCGGTATGACCGAGGATACCATCGAATTTGAAATTACGCCGAACCGCCCCGACTGTCTCAGCATTGTCGGGATGGCGCGTGAAACCGCGGCGACCTTCGGGAGAGAACTGAATTTTGAGGAAAAGAAACTGTCCGATGTTTTCGATGTAACCGTAAGTGCAGGCGCGTGTCCGAATGTATGTGCGGGTGTAAACGTCGATACTTGCACCGCAAAGGACGAGATCATTCCGGTGAGAATTGAGACCGATTTATGTGCACGATATATTGCAATCACGGCGAATCATGTGCGGGTAGCAAAATCTCCGTTCAGCTTCGGACTCCGATTGATGAATACCGGAGTCCGACCGATCAACAATATTGTGGACATTACGAACTATGTGCTCATGGAGCTGGGCCAGCCGATTCATGCATTTGATCGCTCCAAACTCAGCGGCGGACTTATAGTAAGACAGGCAAAAGACGGAGAAGAAGTTGTTACTCTGGACGGGGTTTCCAGGACGCTGACCGGAGAGGACGTTCTGATTTGTGATAGCGAGAAACCGGTTGCAATTGCAGGGGTTATGGGATTGCTCAACTCCGCGATTACGAGCGACACCGAAGAGGTGGTCTTTGAGATTGCAACATTTGACAAGACCGCCGTCCGTGCGACCTCCAAACGATTGGGGCTTCGAAGCGAAGCATCGGCAAGATTTGAAAAGGGAATCTCCGTGATGACTCCGGAGATGGCCGCCATCCGCGTGGCAGAGCTCATGAAAGAGCTTGAGGCGGGAAGTGTCTCCAAATGCGCGACGGATGCGAGAGGGGTTCGCTTTGAAGACATGGCGAAGCCTGTGGAGTTCCGTTACGATGCACAGCGCATTCACAGACTCATCGGGCTGGAATTGGATATCACCGCCGAGCTGAAAAAACTTGGAATCTCCGCACAGGACGGAATTGCGAAAATCCCGCATTATCGACTGGATTTGAATATGGATGCGGATCTTGCCGAGGAAGTTGCCAGGATGTACGGCTATGACAAGCTTCCGGTAACCGACTTCAAACACAGCGAAGCGGGAAAAATAGAGCCGATGCAGAGTCTGCAACTCCATCTTGCCGATGCCTTGGTCGGGATGGGGCTCAATGAGATTATGACATACTCCTTTGTCTCTCCTGCAAGAGAGGAGCAGGTTGTCGGAGAGCGCGAGAGCATTCGCCTGCTCAATCCGCTCGGAGAAGAGTATTCCGCCATGAGAACCTCACTTCTTCCGAATATGCTGGATGTCATCGGCAGAAACGACAGACGAAAGAACGAGGAACTCGCCTTTTTTGAAATCGGAAGAATCTACGATCCTTCCAAAAATGAGGAAGGGCTGCCGAGTGAATCGGAGATGCTCTGTGCCGCCCTCTACAGGAAAGAAGATGATTTTTACACGACCAAGGGCATTGTAGAAGTCCTGTTGGAGTCGGTGGGTGTCTTCCGCTACGATTTTGAGAGAGAAGACCTGATTTCGTACATGCATCCCGGAAGGTGCGCACGCATTCTGATTGACGAAGTCTGCATCGGACGATTCGGCGAGCTGCATCCGACACTGGCGGAACGAGAAGATCTGAAAGGATTGTACGTGATCGAGATTTCTCTTGACTGGCTTCTCGACACGATGGGAACAGACATCAGGACATACAAGCCCGTCTCGATGTTCCCGGCAGCCGAGCGCGATGTCGCCTTTATTGTCGATGAGAATACCACCTCGGGGGAAATTGAAAAAATCATCAAATCATCTGCGAAAGCATTGCTGGAAGAAGTAAAGCTCTTCGACGTCTATCGCGATGCCAAAATCGGCGAAGGGAAAAAATCCATGGCCTATGCGATGAAATTCAGAGCGGACCGCACACTTGGCGAGGAAGAAGTCGACAAAGTGTTCCGCAAGCTCATCAAGGCGGTCGAGTTCAATTGCGGTGCGACACTCAGGGACAGTTAAAAAGAATGAAAGGCGGATGTACGGCTGAAAATACCCGTCATCCGCTCGTATAAAGATAGGAGTAATATATGATTCAGGTATCGGAACTTGGTGTTTATTTTCCGGATAAAAAATTGTTTGATGAGGTAAATCTAAAATTTACCAAGGGAAATTGTTATGGGATTATCGGTGCAAACGGCGCCGGGAAATCGACATTTTTGAAAATCCTCTCGGGCGAAAAAGAGGCGAGCAAGGGCGAAGTCTTCGTGACTCCGGGCGAGCGAATGGCGGTGCTCAAACAGAATCAGTTCGAGTTCGATGCATACACGGTGATGGATACGGTGATTATGGGCTATCCCAGACTGTACACCGTTATGAAAGAAAAGGATGCACTGTATGCAAAAGAGGATTTTTCCGAGGAAGACGGAATGAAGGCGGCGGAGCTCGAAGGAGAATTTGCCGAAATGGACGGCTGGGAGGCGGAGAGTCAAGTTGAAAAACTTCTCAACGGTCTCGGGGTTCACAGTTCCAATTTCAACAAGCTGATGGCGGACGTCGATCCGAACGATAAGGTTAAAGTCCTCCTGGCGCAGTCTCTCTTCGGAAATCCCGACATCCTTCTCATG
>JAUMXJ010000043.1 GCA_030529205.1 Bacillota bacterium
CGAATTTTACGGACCCGGATTTTATGGAGCTGATGGAAAAGGTCAAGAACAATGTCCTCGTCGATCAGTATTATTATACGGAAGACGGACTGCAAAATAAGATTTTCTATGGGGGCACCGTCGATGATTTCGCGACGATCAGCAATGCGCAGTCCACACAGATGCTGGAATCTGTCTACCTCAATTACACAGTCCTTCTCCCAACCAACAACAGGGTGCGCACCAAGCCGAGGGTGATTTCCAATTTCGCCGGCAAGTATCAGTTCGGAGCACATGGACGTTTTGCCATCAGCAGAAAATCGAAAAATCCGGATTTGGCATGGCGGTTCATCGAGTATATCGCCTCCGAGAAAGAGATCGCGCCCTACGATCCCGCCAGTTTGACCAGTTATAAGGAACGGTTGGAGGAGTATACGAGTTTATTCAGCTACAGTTACCCCATCAACAAAGCCAATTTTCGCAAGTATTTTGAAGTCAGCCTGGATTTCGAGGACAAACGCATCCGAAGAGCATACGAGAGTCAGCTGACATGCAGCTGGGAAGAGTATCGAAAGATGGTGATGGACTATTATTTCTCCGCGGCGGAGAAATTGAATGATTCAACTCTTTGGTCGGGAGAATTCTTTCAACCGTACACAAGGGGAATCATATGGGACGAGATGTACCTCTATCTCAATGACCTGCAGTCTGTGGAACAGACCATGCAGAATATCGAAAACAAGATTCAGATTATGCTCAATGAATAGAGAAGGTCATGAGCGAACGCTGCCATAAGCAGGGAGCATACGGGGGAAATATGATGAACGGGAACAAAATCAGAGCGCGAATAACCGGAGCCGTGATAAAGAATACCGCGGTCATCGTTCTTTTGCTGATTTTCTTGATTTATCTCGGAACGGCGACCGACAAACACATCCGTGAGTACAATGACAGCCTGGTGGAGGTGCGCGTCATTTTGCCCGGCACCGTAAGCAATTTGAAGTACTACGCCTTCGACACCGTTGTGGAGCGGGATGAACAGGGCGAGGGGTGGAGGGCTTCGACGATTTTGCCCGGCAAAGAGTACTATGACAGCTTTGCGTGGAAGGAAGATGACAGGGGAAGTATTCGCACGCCGGACGGGCGGGTCATCGAGAAAAAATCCGTGCGCGTCGAGCCTGCGGAAGACGGGACAAAGATTACATTCCTCTTTGAGGATGACACGCTGCAAGCCGGCGATCCGGTGAAGATGACCATGAACATACGCCTCACGCAGGTCGCCCTGAATGCGGTTCCGTATGATGCCCTGTTTCAGGAGAATAATCGCTACTACTTTTACGAGGTCATCAAAAGAAAAGGGGTATGGGGGGACGAATACGTTATCAAAAGAACCGCGCCGCAACTTCGATTCGTACAATCCGGATATGCATACTACAGAGGCTATGTCGCCAAAGGTCCCATCGTCCTTGATAGCGAAGCGGAGCTTCAGGACGGCATGCTCGTCAAGTTCCGGTATCAAAAGTGAGTTGGTGTGGGATGAAGACGACGAAGACGAATTTGATGAAGGAGAAGAATAGACGATGAAAAAAAAACCTGCCGGCATTCCTCTTTGCAATCCCTCGCTTTACGGGACTGCCACCTACCTTGTCACAATCTCCTCCTCCACCTATCTTCTAAGCATTGCATATGAGAGCTGTCCTTCGCATTATTCCCGCCTTGACGACTCCTACCTCAGTTGTTCTCCTGAAGACAATCGGTTCGGAATGTATGTGGTGGAGCTCGGTCTTGAAGCCTGTTCGGCTGAAACACCCGAACCGTCCCGCAATGGTCGCAATGCGCTGACGGACTGTGTGTATGAGCAGGTACAGTGTTATTTGCAGGGCATGAGAAGAGAGTTCGATTTCCCGATTTGCTTGAGGGGAACGGATTTTCAAAAGCGAGTGTGGAAGGCGCTTTGTGAGATACCCTATGGCGAGACGCGCTCCTACAAGGAAATTGCGGAAGCGGTAGGAAACCCGAAAGCGTGCAGAGCGGTCGGCGGAGCAAACAACAAAAATCCCATTGCCGTCGCAGTGCCTTGCCATCGCGTCATCGGTTCCGACGGAAGCCTTGTCGGGTACGGACTCGGAACCGGACTCAAAAAAATTCTGCTCGATTTGGAAAGAAAAACCGAACGGATTGCAACTGAAAAAAAGGAGAATGGCGTTGTTAAAAGTTGAACTGAGCCGCTTTCGCGTGAAGCCCGGGATGTCCCGAAAAGTCGACGAATGGCTTTCATTTTTGAACACACATATGGAAGACACATTGCTTACATTGGAAGGCGAAAAAATGTATGTGGAGTCCATTCATCGGGAAGTTGTCGAAACAGGTGAATACCTCTATTGGTACTCCGTACAGGGCGAAGGAGGAAACTCAGTACAGGACTCTGAGAGCGAAATCGATATCAAACATTTGCAGTATTGGGATGCTTGTATTGATGAGACTTATACGGAAAACGATATCCCTACGGCTGTCGTGATGATTCCCGATAAAGTGAGATCATCCATGAAATGATGCGGATCAATCCGCACCGTTCCATTCCGCCAAAAAAGCACGCAGGTACTGCTTCATCAGTTTCTCCCTTTGTGTTGCAATTCTTTTGGCAGTTGATGTATTCATTAAATCTTTCAATTTAAAGAGCTTTTCATAAAAGTGATTGACGGTGGTGGAGTTGCTCTTGCGATACTCCGACTCCGTCATATTATCCCGGGGAGGAATCTCCGGGTCGTAAAGCTGTCTCCCGCGGCTTCCCCCATAAGCAAAAGCTCGCGCAATCCCCACCGCCCCGAGCGCATCGAGGCGATCGGCATCTTGAACGCACATACCTTCTATTGTTGTAGGAGGTTTTTTATTGCCGCCGCTGAAGGAAATTTCGTCTACAATGGTGATGATTTTCTTTTGAAGTGAATCGTCCAGTGATTGCCGAACCATGAAAGATATGGCGCGTCCCTTGTCGGTGCAGGTCTCAGGGGAGAGTTTGGCATCGTCGATGTCATGAAGCAGTGCAGCGAGCCGCACGATGAACAGATCCGCGCCTTCCTCCTCTGCAAGTCTTGTCGCCATGCGGTAGACGCGCATGGTGTGGGAGAAATCATGTCCGCTGAAATCATGAATAAAGATTTCACGCACATAGGCAATTGCATTCTCCAGAATTTCAGCCTCGGTGAATACTTTGTTGATTTCGTTCATTCCATTCTTCTCCTTGCTCATTCAGGTTTCATGATTGGATGACAAAAATTGTCGAGTCCATTTTATCATTTCAGCGTTTATAATGGAATCAGAGGGGGGATGTATGAACAACAAAGACGACTTGATTCGTATCGTGGAAGAAAATGAAATGATTTTGCGTCAGGGCGGATATTCGGTTCGAGGGGAATATATTGCGCTTCCGCTTGATGCGGAGCGGTATCGGGAGGTGGAAGTCATCACGCCGGAGACGGTGAAGACTGTCGTCAAGAAAGCGAGGCGTGAAATATCCTCTTTGGCGGAAAAGTCAGAGAAGAATGTGTTTGTAAAAAATCAGGACAGTTTTGCGGAAGCATCCTCCGTTGTCATGAATTTTGCCAATGCCATCTATCCGGGAGGCGGATACCGGCACGGTGCACGCGCACAGGAAGAAGCGCTTTGCAGGCAGAGCACCTTGTACGCGTCCCTCAGCTCGGAAAAGGCGGCAGAGATGTATATCGCAAATCGAAGCGCCGATCATCCCTATGATACCGATTACATGCTGATTTCTCCGCATGTTACGGTTTTTCGGGATGCCGCTTTGCGGCTGTTGTCGAATCCTTATGTGACCGCGGTGGTGACGATGCCTGCACCGAATCTCAACGGACGGGCGCGATTTGTCAGTCAGATCGATATCGATGAGGTGATGCGGAGAAGAATCACCAATCTTCTCTCCGTTCTCATGAGCAGGGGATATCGTTCGCTGACTTTGGGCGCGTGGGGCTGCGGCGCATTCGGGCATGATGCGCGAAGAGTGGCACGCTATTTTTATGAGATTCTCTTTGATGACGGATATCACCGTGCATTTGATGAAATTCTGTTTGCCGTACTGGATCGTTCCTCGGATTGCTACAATTTTGAAACTTTTCGGCGTGTTCTCGGGCAGTAGATTTTTGATTGTAAGATGCTTTTGAAAATTATGAAACAAATGATATAATTATGTCGTAATAGTATTGTGTTTTGTTGGGTGCCGATTAATTTTGAAAGGAGGATTGTATGAGAGATTGGAAGCTGCGATGGATTGTTGCCGTCGTTCTTTTGTTTTTGGTTGCTTCCCTGTGTGTTTATAACACGACCGCAACGCAGGATGAAGCCGCCGAATTGACCAAAGCTCGTGTGGTGGAATCGCAGGATGCGTTCCGGGAAGCGCTTAAGACGGATGGTCTTATTTACGCAAAAGGAACGGTCGAAGGGATGATTGATATGGATGATGTCAGTCTGGTTGACGGCGTACTGTCCGATGACCCGTCGAAGATGCCGAAGGACTATAATCGCGTTTTTTTCGGTGAATATATGGAAATCGATGTCCAGCTCGGGCAATACAAGTACGACAAAGAAATATATGAGAAATCCAGCAGATTTGAGTATCAATTTGTCGGAGAAAAGACTCTGAATTTGAGAACCAAGACGGTCGGAATGTTCGGGGTGGAATTCAATATCGAGAATGCAAAAAATCCATTGGAACGTTGCGCTCTCTTGAAACAAAATGTCGCGGAGGGAATGTTTGTACTGAATGGCTCCGGACAAAAAGTGCCGTCCCTCTCGTATCCCAAGGACGACGGGTATTACATTTCGGGGTACCAAGTACGGGGAATTCCTACCAAGTTTAAAGGTGCGCTGAAACTGCGTGTGGAAAACGGCACTCCGGCTGTTGAAGACATCGAGGTTCTTCCGGAATCGGACATGCAGATGCTGGAGGAAATGGCCGCAGGCAACTTCAATTATGCCGAACACATCGCGGCTTATGTGGCTCTGTGGATTGTGTTGGTCCTGGTCGCCTGGTTGATTATGAAATTTTTGGGGAAATAGGGTAGGGTTTTCTATTGATTTTTCACCCACTCATAGAAGGTGTCGATATGCCGTATAAAGTCATCGTATCTCTGGTACATCATGACATCGGGCAGAATGGCATCATCCGTATTGTTCCCGTCAAGATATATAAATTTGTTGGAGTACCTGAAATAGCTGAGTTCCGCCAGACGGAACTTCATTCTCGGAAAATGACCGAGCGGAAAATTCACCGGCTGTGCGGAAGGCGAGCCGACGATGACGGTATTCGGTACGAACTCATCAATTCCGTAAGCGGCGAAACAACTGCAGGAAGCACTGCCTTCGTCGATAAAAATATAGATTTGGTTTCCCGCTTCACGGAATCTTCTCAGACTTTTGAGATCGGGGAAAGGGTAGCCTCCCGGATTGAAGCGCAGGTCGAAAACCAGCTTGTAGTCGGCTCCCTTTTCGATGCATTGCCGGGCGAGTTCTTCAAGGAACTCAAATATATTTTGATGTTCTTCATCCCATTTCAGATAGGCGCCGTTGGTTGAAAGCTCCTCCATCTCAATTTCGTATTCGGGGAAATAGCGAAAACTTTTGATTCTTGCGTAGATGATTTTGTCTTCTTCCATAATGCGATACCAGTAGGCGAGGGTATCGCCCTTCTCATCTGTGATTCGATCCGCATCTTTCCATAGTTCGACGATTTGTAACGGAGCGGCTCCGTCCGAATCTTTGTCCGGGGTTTTGATGTTCTGTTCTACCGGTAGAGCACGAATTTCCGTTCCGTCTTCGAATGCGAAAACGGCTTCCTCCGCATCGACGATGTCGAGATACTTGAGTATTCCGTATTTTAGCTGCCCGCGGGTGAAGATGTCGCTCTCATGAAGATGCTCATTTTCATATGCTCTGATGCGCTCGAAACGGCGCACGATTTCATCCAAATCGAGATGGTTGACGGACAAAAGTTTTTTCCCGAGGGCGCCTTCGTATTCCTGAATCGTCGCGGTGCAGTAGACACCGAGATTTCCTGCCGCATCTTCCAGAATTTCAAAATGGAAGGGGTAGCTTTCCTTTCTTTGCTTGAACATAATCCCGGTGTGAACATCTCCGATTCCGGAAATCGCTTCCTGAATCATGTAGCTGATGAACTCATCATCCCGCCTCGGAATTTCTCTTAAAATATGATTGATAAAAGAGAGGAATCGTCTTTGTTTTTCCGGATTGAATTTATTCATGGACTGCGGCTTGATGTTTCGGGTGATTTCAAAGGTTGATATGACAAATTCTCTGTCTGTCAGATAGATGTGACCGTCATACGGCGAGAGAAGGGTGTTGGCAAATTCGACGACATCCTCTTCCCAGATTCGTTCCCTGCTTCCTTCCGTGTAGCGGAATGCATATCCGGGGTCCCAGCCCTTGTAGCAATCTTCTTCCGGATATGCTGCCGTATTGACGGTGTATTCCGTTTGTTCTTCCGCAGCGGATTGCCCGGTGGGATCTGATTCTTCGGCATCATCGGATGTTCCTTTCACGATTTCTTCCGTCGTTCCTTCTGCTGTCGTGTTTTCACCGGTCGTGTCCTCACCTTGATGTTCGTCCCGCTCCCCGAGAGAACTCTGTAGAGATTCGGACGGGAGTGTCGTTTCGTCTTTTTGCGTACAGGATGCAAAAAAGACGGGACAGATGATGAAAAGAAGGAACATGGTCAAAATGACTTCTTTTGTAATGCGACATTGTCCCGAAATTTTTCCCGTAAGGGAACGGTTCTGTTGGCTAACCGAGTATTGTCTTGTTTCACGATGCATATCCATATTTACCTCATTTGCCTTATTAATCTCATTTATCCCATTTACCTGTTTACCTCATAGAGCTCGTCTTCCATGTTTTTTTGAATTTGTCCCGTCAGTATTTTTGTTTTTCATATACCTGCACGCCGTCGATAAATGTTTGGCAGACTTTGATTTGGGAGATTTCTTCCGGCGGAATCCGGAGAATATCCCTGTCGATAACGGTAAAATCCGCCGCATAACCCCTTTTCAGAATGCCTCGATCTCGAATACCCAGGACATATGCGCCTTCCGCAGTGTACATGCGAATGGCTTCTTCGACCGTAATTTTTTCCGCCTGTCCGAGATCCGTTCCGTCATAGGCGATTCGTGTCGCAGCTGCCTGTATCCCGATGAACGGATCGAAAGGGACTGCCCACGCGTTAGCGGGGGAGTCGGAACTGAGTGCGATGCGCACCCCTTTCTCCAGCATGGTGCGGATGGGGTAGGTTTTTTGGAGTCTTTCCGTTCCGAGGTTTCGGACATAGCTCCATGGTAGAATAATTGTGCGTTCATTTTACACTCCTGCAGTGATTCGTAGGATAACGTTTTACCCGTTTCTACATTCCTGTCTCCATTCCCGTATCTCCATTCCTGCATCCATATCGTTTTAGAATGTTGTTGTGTTTCGTTTCCTCGAATAACTTATGCTCAAGGTGGATATATCAAGAAATATATCCGGACCCTTATTCGTCCTCCTCGAAGATTTCGTCAAACAGTTCGAATTCCTCTACATCGTACCACTTCTTTTTCTTTGATTTTTCGCCTTTTTTGTCCCGTGTTTCCCTTATCTTTTCCTTTTTGGGCTTGAATAAATCGAACATTGATTCCTCCTTATCCGCTTCGGTTTTTTGGACTGCTTTTGGGTTGTTTGGGATTGCTATAGTTTCATTTTGATAAAAAGAGACTTAAAACGGTCATTATCAGCGGTTTGACGAAGCGCATGTTCCGTTTTCCTCAGAGAAGCATCCGCGAATACTATCATTCAGTTCGCAAAGCAGCACTTCCTTGATGAATTCTGTCTTGACTCCGGCATTGAATAGTGCAGTCACGGTGAAGTAAATCTTTCGATTTCGTTTTCTCATGCCAACCTCCGAACGATTTCGTGATTCTTTTTCATTCCCTGTTACAATTTTATTGTATTCTTTTTCGGAGTGATTGCAAGAAGA
>JAUMXJ010000044.1 GCA_030529205.1 Bacillota bacterium
GTCACCCTGCCGACAGGGGATTCAAGTGTCAGGGTTTCCACCTTGCTCTTTGCGAGAGTTTCAGTCGCCTTCCTGGAAAGCGTGAGTCTCACATCTTCCGCATTCTTTGAAGCATTGACCTTGATTGTAAGTGCGGAAGCCTGCTTTTCCCCCGCCGCTTTCTCCGCCAGTGCAATTGCATGATCGATTCCGCGGTCGGAAACTTCCGCACGGATTGTTTTCTCTTTTGTCTTAACAACCGCATTGACTGTGGCAACCGTCTTCCCGGTATCCTTCGTCACCACGGTCTTTTCCACATTGTCCGCGGCAGCGTTCGAAGCGCCGTCCCGTCGGCTCTGTTCCCCGCCTTGGTTCTGACTTTCTCCGCCTTGGTCGGTATTCGGACTCGGATTGGTATTCGGCGCCGGATTTACCGTGAGAACACCTTCCCGAACCGTAAAGTTGTCCGTGCCGTAGTTCGCATTATTGCCCGCCTGCGAATTCCTCATCAGATATTCCGTCAGAGCACGGGAATTTTTGAACACAATGCTGTATCTTCCGGGCTGCAATGCATTTTGATTGACCGCTCGTCCGTCCACAGTGCGAATCTCGAACTGAGGAGTGAAAGCCGCTCCCCCGCCGCCTGTAAGATCGATCGTTTCATTTCCGATTGTTCCGCCGAAGTTCAGAGTAAAGCTCGGAAGCGGACTTCCCGCGGTCATCGTCGCATCGTTCGGCTTGACGGTGAGACGGCGCTGAGAAATGATAAACTTATATTCCCTCGTCGCAGCTTCATACTCGTCCGTTTCCGGCACCGTTACTTCGAGAGTGTACGGCGACACGGCGGATTTTACGGGAGGCGCATCGAGCAACTGCGGTCCCTGAAACCATCTATATGTTGCACGATCTACCATATTTCCGTCCACCGTCGCGCTTCCGATGTATCCCGCCGGCTGCCCGTCATACTCCTTATTTTCGATGGTGATTCCGGTGATATTCGGCGTCTTTTTATTCGCAATCTCAATCGTTACCGTAAATTCCTTGTCCGTGTAGTTTCGGAAAGACGCTTTGAGAGGAATGGTGGCGGTTGGAGCAGCCGAACCGATTGCAACGGAACGTGTGGTGAACTGAATGCTCGTTCCGTCGATTGTCACCGCACCATCGATAATCGAACCGGCATCTGTCGGATCTCCGTTCAACTTCAGCTTCTGCACTTCATAAGCGCCGAAGAACGGTCGGACATCAAAGACAATATCCTGTACTTTGGAAGCGGAGACTTTAATCGTGTTCGCCTCGACATCGATTGTATTACTGTCTCCCTTTGTAATGGTAAGTTTTCCCGGAATCACGCCGACGACCTCGTATCGATCGCTGCGGAGGAAGGCTCCGTTGATTACATAATCTCCGACATCATCTCCCTTTACGGCATCGGTCGACAGACTCATTTCTACTGAATTTTTCGTATCCTGACCCACAAGTCCGGTATCCGCAGCTCCGTCATTTTCATCAGCGTTCAGTACATAGTAGGCACGCGGATTCAAACCGCTGAGATCCAGATCTTTAATACTCTCCAGGTATCCGAACTCTCTGTCATTGATTTTGACTTTCACCTGCTTTTTGGCAACATGAAGCGTATAGGTAATCGCAGTCTCCGCAAACGCCCCGTCCACTTTTGCCGCCGTAGCGGTGATGGTGGTCGTACCGACACCCTTAATGTTCACCATATCGTTTTCAATGGTTGCAACATCAGAGTTTGAGGAATCGTAGCTGATTGCTCCGCCTCCCTGCGTGCGATTGGTCGCCTCGATATGGAATCGAGCATCTCCATACACTTTTCCGACTGTTCCGTTTCCGGCTTCAAGTCCCCAGGAAATGTCCTGCTTTGGAAGTCCCGAGACGCTTACTCGAATCGGGACGGGGAGCACCAGGATTTGGTAGTGGTCGTCAAAAGCCGGAATCGGCTTTAATCCGACATACGCAGTGTGAATACCGACAGGCAGAGTTTTCTGCTCCTGCTCCGTTAAAGGAATCCGTCCCGCCTGATCTTTGTAGTACTCGGAACTCACCGTAACTTTTTCAGAATTGACTCCTTCCGGCTGAATCTTTGAAAAGTACTCTGAAATCTGCGATTCAGGACCGTTCCACCCCATTCCTTCCTTGATTTGGAATACTTTGGTGTAATCTCCGTCGTAGCGCATAGACGCCTTATCGATTCTTGCAGGGACATTTGCTACTTCAAATTCCCCGTTTTCAAGCACATAATTGGATGCGCCTTCTCCCTCCAAATGATGGAAGACGACGGTCGCTGTCGTATGACCGACCTGACTGCTTTCAAAACGAACGACGTTTTTCACAATCGCCCTTACTTTGTTGTCGGTACCGACTACATAGGTATTTCCCTCGGTAGAAAAGAATGTTCCTTCCTGCCCGGCATCATACGGCTTTGCAATCACAAGACCTTGTACATCAAGATCTGTTGCCCTGACGGTCTTCGGTGTAATCGACCCGTAGATTTCAGGAACTTCGATCTTATAATCCTTATAAAAGATTCCCTTTGCGGCATCATCCGATGTCGATGTGTACGAAACTCCGGAACCGGTGATAAGGATATGATCTCCCACATCTTTCTGACTGTAGACAGGACTGAGCAGTTTGATATTTCCTATTTCTGAAGCCAAAGTTTCGGTCGGGGCTACCTCCAACTCTACCGTTCCGTCCGTTGTAGCCACCGTAGCGGTCCCGTCGTATTCTTTGCTCAGACCGCTCTGTGTCTTGAGCACCGATGACACGGATTTCGGGGTTACCGTAAATATTGCCGTTCCGCTTCTGCCTTCATATTGCGTTCCGCTGTTACCTGTAAGGGTGATTTTGTATTCCCCCGCATGAGACAGCACAGCTTTTTTTCCCTCATTCAAGAGGACATAAGACTGACTCGCTTCTGGTCGAAATTCCACCCTGTATGTAAACGAATCGTCAAAATTTGGAATCGGAGTTTCTCCGTCATATAAGCTGCTGATGATCTGATCCACGGGCGTTTGAGCCGTACCGAATTCATAATCGTACTTGGACAATTTCAGTGTCAGTTCTCCCCCCTGCGCCTGTGCAAATGCAAGGACGGGAATCAGCGACAGCACCATGCATATTGAGAGCAGAATCCCCACTCCCTTCTTTAATGTCACATTCATACCTATACCTCTTTTCTTTTTTTTAAATCGCATTCTATATTAAACAAAAGGACTAGGCAACACACAAAAGGGCGTTATTTGTTTGTATAATTTAACATTTTCTGATTTTTAAGTTGTTTATTCGCACAAAGACAGAAGAAAAACTTCGTTTTCGTTCCAACAACAGGAATTCACTCTTTTTTCGAATTTGAAAATAATAATAAATGATATTCATATTTTGTTTCTTAGATTAGCATTAGAAAGATTGGCGGACATTTACCAATACAATATCCCGGCGCGGAAATGACGGATCATCTGATACTTCCCGGAAGCATTCCGGGGACTATAACAGCCCTCGTCGTCCTTCAACGCTTCTCTCCACAAATCCCCGAACTTTACACCGTAGTACATGCCGTCCTCCTCGACTATGCTTCCCGAATCGGAACAATCATGCGACCGACGGAGGAATCACAGAACTCCGCCTTGACCTTGTACGCCTTCAGAATGCTCTCCTCGCTCAATACCTCCCGGGTATCACCGCTCTTCAGAACCCTCCCCTCGGAAAGAAGAACGGTCTTGTCGGCAAATCGTCCGATCATATTCAGCTCGTGCATCACAATCAATACAATGCACTTTCGATCCATGGCGATTTTTTTCAAAAGCTCCATCACTTCCAGCTGATGCCGGATATCCAAGGCGGATGTCGGTTCGTCGAGCAGAAGGATCTTCGGCTCCTGAACCAATGCCCTCGCCAGCATGACTTTCTGCCTCTCACCTCCGCTCAACTGCCCGACGGGTTGCTGCAAAAACGCCTCGATATCCAGGTAGCGCACCACTTCCTCCACGACCTTCCGATCTTGTTCTTTTAATGACCATTCCACATACGGGCGTCTCCCGAGTGTAATGTACTCAAGACATGTGAGCGGAAAGGCGAAGGTGGAAGACTGCGGGACATACGCTTGAATTTTCGCCAACTCCTTTAAAGAAAAATTCGTCAGTTCGGACCCGTCCAGTCGAATGCTTCCATGAGCGGGCTCAATCAGCCTCGCAATACACTTCAGCAAGGTGGATTTCCCCACACCGTTTGCTCCCGCGATGGCGGTAAGCTCTCCGGAATGAGCTTCAGCGGACACATGATCGAGGACATTCTTCCTCTCATATGAAAACACGATATCACATATCTCTAAAACCATACTACCCCCACATCTGCTTGCGTCTGCGAATCAGGATTCCGATAAAAAACGGAACCCCGATGATGGATGTAATAATCCCCACCGGCATCTCTTTCGGCTGTATCACCGTCCTCGCAACGGTATCGGACAACAGGAGCAAAATGCCTCCCATCAACGCCGACGCAAAAATCAATCTGCGATTATCCACCCCGACGAGACTTCTGGAGATATGGGGAGAAACCAATCCCACAAAACCGATGATTCCGCTGAACGCAATGCTCACGGAAGCGGCAAGTGAAACGGTCAACATAAGCAGCCGCTTCAGCACTTTTACATTCACCCCCAAGGTGGCGGCGACATCTTCTCCTGCATTTAAAACATTGAGATCCCAGGAAAATCGGATGATGATGACCAGGCTCAGCACAAAAAAAGGAACAACGGTCAGCACGGCGTTCCAATTGGATCTCCAAAATCCGCCCATCAACCAGGTGTCCAAGTTTTTGAGCGCCTCGGCGGAGGATATGTATTTCAGTATCGATACACCGGCGGAAAACATGCTGCTCACCGCGACCCCGGACAGAATCAGGACAGTGGAGTCATTACGACTGAAACGCGCAATCTGATACACCAGGAAGAGTGAGAGGGTTCCGAAAAAAAAGGCATTGACCGCGACAACGGAATATCCTTTAAACAAGAAATTCGTATTGACGACGCTTGCCCCGAGCACCATCGCCACCGCGGCGCCGAAGGAGGCTCCGCTTGAGACACCGAGCGTAAAGGGCGATGCCAGCGGGTTTCTGAGAACGCTTTGCATAATGCAGCCGCTCAAACCCAAGGTCATTCCCGTAATCGCACACAACACGATTCTCGGCAGTCTGACCTGCGTGATGATATAAAAATTGGACTGAAACTTCTCGGAGTGTTCCCCCGAGAGAAATTCGCGTACGAGCGCGCTGAGGTCGATTTTGGCGGATCCGAGAAGTGTACTGACATACAGGAGAAACAAAAACAGGAGCAACATAGCAAAAACGGGAAGAAAACTTCCCGTCATGACAAATTTTTTATCCGTCTTATTTTTTAACTTCATAGTACCAGATGCCCTTGAACTCGGCTCCGAGCCACTTTTCAAAATACTCTTTTGCAAAGACTTCCACATCCACATCCGCGAACTGCTCCGGATAGAGATACTTGCCGAGTTGCATCAAACCGATATGCCTCTTGGAAGCGCCCAGGAAATCGGTATGGAAAATATAGACTTTTTTCTCCTGACCCGCCTTCATTTTCCCGATGGAAGAAATTTGATAGATATTCTCCACCACCTTGTCAAACTCGGCTTCGTCCGCAGCTTCGTAGCCTCCCAGCCAAGTTCCGTGAAGGGTGATAACATCCGGGTTGCATGAGAGTGCATACTCTTCATCGACCATTACGGTTGTACTCGCCTCCGCCTTATCATAGACGATTTCCGGAGAAGCGTCTTTCGCACCGAGCAATATGGTGGAATACCCCTCACCGACACCCATGGTGCCGTCATTTGAATAACAAGGGAAGATGCGATAACCGCCCTTGCTGTTCAGAAAGCCTGCCGAAAGCGCCATAATCTTCGGACGCGCGTCCTCCGCGACTTTGGAAACACGTTCCTGCAGATCCGCTTCCATATTCTTTCTGTAAGCGAGGAATTCTTTCGCTCTTTCCGTCTTATCGAATATTTCGGCAAGCAACATCAGCTCTTCCTCGTATTTTTCCGGTTGATAGTTGTCGATGCGTATCACTTTGATGCCTGCAGGGGTCAGGACATCTTCGAGCTCCATTGCGCGGTTTGTGTGAACAAACACGGCATCCGGTTTCATATCGATTATGGATTCGACATTCAGCTCCTTAATTTTTCCCATATCGGGAAGATCATTGTAACCCAGGTAGCTGTTATTCTTGTGAACCGTATCGCCGACTGCGATGACTTTGTCATCGATGTCGAGAATTTTAAATGCCTCCGCGGTCTGTCGGTTCAGGACAATTACTTTTTCAAGCGGTTGTTCCAGGACAAATTCTCTGCCGAGCGAATCGACAAATTGATACGGGTACTTGCTCGCTTCCTTGCTTGTCTCGGAAGTCGTCTGTGTCTCCGATGACGACACGGCAACGGATGTGGTGGTTGTCACCTCGGTACCCTGTTTTTCTCCCATACATGATGTCAACATGGCGAGCATGAGCATGATCACGACGAGAATCGACGTTCGTTTTTTCATTTTTCACTCCTTTGTGTGTATTTACCGCAGACGTGCGTAAAGAAGCAAACGCCAATACCTCTTCAGGTTCTGAACTCGAAAACCTGAATCATCTCATTGCGGATGTATTCTGACTTAAACCTCGACGCGCAGATCGACCTTCCCGTCCAAGAACAAACAGTGGCATCCCGATATACACTAAGTTATTACAGCAGCGTGCCTGTGTGAGAATTTCACTCAACTTCCTGCAAAAATGCAAAATCCGCAATGTGCGATAGAATTACTTGTCAACTATATCCGTTAAATCCTCTGTTGTCAATCCCTCGCGACCCGCCTCCTCTCCGCGTCTTTTATCTCCCCTCTCGTTTCTATATTGTGGAAAACGCAAAAAAAAGACCGACTTCACATGGAAATCGGTCATAAGACTTAGCCCGTCTCGGAAATTCCGAAACTATTTCAATTCTACTTCTGCGCCCGCTTCAACAAGAGCAGCCTTCATTTTTTCAGCTTCTTCTTTCGGAACAGCAGTCTTAACAGTTTGCGGAGCTCCGTCTACAAGGTCTTTCGCTTCTTTGAGTCCGAGACCTGTCAGTTCTCTTACAACTTTGATAACGCCGATTTTCTTAGCGCCTGCGTTAGAGAGAACAACGTCAAACTCCGACTTCTCTTCAGCTGCAGCTTCTCCGCCGCCTGCAACCGCACCGGCAGCAACCATAACAGGTGCAGATGCGCTTACACCGAACTCCGCTTCACAAGCTTCTACGAGTTCTTTGATTTCAAGGATAGACATACCCTTAATCGCTTCAATAATTTGTTCTTTTGTCATGATACCCTCCTATGCGGTAACTTCTTTTTCTTTTTCTTTGATAATATTCGCAAGTAAGTATGCGAAGTTCGATACAGGCGCCTTGATCGATCCAAGGAATCTGCCGATAAGTGCTTCTTTGGACGGTAGATCCGCGATTTCGACAATCTTTTTGTTGTCGTAGAATGTTCCCTCTACCACTCCACATCTAAGTTCAAGTTTTGGGTGTGTTTTAGCAAACTCTTTGATAATTTTAGCAGGAACGACCGCATCGTTCACCCCGAACGCAATCGCATTCGGTCCGCTGAGTTCTTCGGAAAGAGACTCGAATTCGGTTCCGCTGATCGCAATTTTAACAAGATTGTTTTTGTATACTTTGTACACCACACCGCTCTCTCTGAATTTTGCGCGAAGTTCGGTCGCTTCGCCGGCAGAAAGACCTCTGTAGTCGACAACAATCGCAGATTTCGCATTGGCAAAATTCTCTTTAATCTTGTCCACTTCCGCTTTTTTTGCTTCTATGCTTGCCATAACTCCTCCTTTCTGAGATTTTTACCTTGCAAGGCTGAAAAAATTCAGCCCCTTTGTACCGAGACAAAGAGGCTAAGGCGTTCCTCGGCAGGATTTTTAAGGAATTCCCCCTGCTGTCTTCGGTGTATTCGTTATGATC
>JAUMXJ010000045.1 GCA_030529205.1 Bacillota bacterium
GTTGACATTCATAAAGTATTTATAACTTTGCTCATGAGTAGGAGGAATTCCGATGTATTCATCCAGGTTAAACGCCTTGACTTCCTTGAAGCTGATCTCTTCGTTTCGATATCTCTCCACAAGGTTCGCATACACATCCAGCGGCGTCGATCCTGTCGCAAGTCCCAAAACGGCATTGCTCTTGCTCTTGATAAGATCGGCAAATAACTGCGCGACATACGCAGATGCTTCTGATTTCGTCTTTTTTACAACCAATTTCATAGTTTCCTCCTAATGATTCCATTGTATCATCATATTCATACGTCGGTACTGCATCGAACAGATTCTGCAACCGGAAGGATTGCATTATTCGATTTTTCCGACGATAAAATAAATCGCGTTCTCCTCTTCGATGAGCTCTTTGTCCACCACGATTTCCGCCAACGACGAAAATTCCTTTAAATCTATTCCATACCCCTTTTCCGGCACGACAATCTGGCTCTTCACCATGTATTGATCGTGATAACCGCCGAACTTCGCCTGATATCCTGCCGAATTCAACAGTTCTACGATCTCCTTGCATCGTTTATCGCTGTTTCCGGAATTCTTCACGATGATCTCAAAGGATTTGCTCGATTTCTTCTCGATGGCGTCCTCTTCAAACCATTTTTGAACCAAAGCGTGCAACTGCCTCTTCGCGGGAGGATCATAGAAATACAGACCGTCATAGACATTGTTCGTTCCCGGCAGGGTGTGCGAGTTGATTCTGCCGAAGTCCGCATTTTTAATCTCGGTCAATATCCCGATGGCTTCATTCAGGCTCGCATCCGTGTCGATAAAGTCCGCGATGGACTCCATAATCTCATTGAAATTCAAAATGGTGTCGAGCGAAACGAATTTTTTGATGAACGCCGTAAAGAAATACTGCTGAATCTCCATGCGCCCGAAGTCGCCGTACCCCTTTTGATTGTTGCCCTGTCTGAATCTGACCAATCCTTCCGCCATCTTTCCGTTTAGAACCTGCGTCCCTTTGTCCAGATGGATGTGAAGATTTTGAGTGGGATCGTCATAATGGTAGTTCTGCGGAACATAGACTTCCACTCCGCCCACCGCATCGACCAATCGCTTGAAAGCAGGAATCTCGAAGAGCACCATGTGATCGATCTTGACACCCGTCAACTCTTCAATCGCTTTGGTCGTATAGGACGACGGGCTCGGCCTTCCGGCGGATTTCGCGTAGGAATTGAGCTCCGTCAACTTGATAAATTGATGTTTGGTCTTGATCTCCTCCTGCATCTCGGGAGAAAGATCGATTTTATAATCTCGCGGAATCGAGATCAGCGAAGTCGTTCTGCTTTCGACATTATAGTGCACCAGGAGCATGGAATCGGTGAGATACCCGCCTTGATCCGTCCCCAACAGCAAAACGTTGATATGCTTTCTCTCCTCCTGCTTCGACGGCAAGTCCGTATTTCCGTTTTCATTCAAGGTGATATTGCCGGAGATCTTATGCCTGTCGATTTTGATTCTCTCGTAATACTTCCCCAGCAAATAGTAGATCGAACCCACCATAATCAGAGAGATCAGCAGAACAAACAAAAAAATCTTCAAAAAAGATCTCTTCTTCTTATGCTTTCTCGGATGCCTTGCTCTATCATGTTCACTTAACTTGTGATTACTCTTATCGGATTTCATATAATTACGTAAAATGCCCCTTTCCATGTATCGTCTAGTTCAACATTCTACCACAATTGCCCTGAAATGTCATTCGATTTGGTTAGAATTAATAAAGTTTTCAAACTTTAATCAAAAAAACCATTGAAAATTCAAAATTTTCAATGGTTTTAAGAAGCGTTTCATTATCTCTTTGAGAATTGTGGAGAACGTCTTGCAGCTTTTAAGCCGTATTTCTTTCTTTCCTTCATTCTTGAGTCTCTCGTCAAGAATCCTTCTCTCTTTAACGGCGCTCTGAACGTTTCGTCTACAAGAAGCAACGCTCTTGAAATACCGTGTCTGATCGCTCCGGCTTGACCTGTGAATCCGCCGCCGTTTACGGTTACGATGACATCGTATTTGCCTTCCACACCGACCAATTCCAAAGGTCTTCTGACTTCACGTCTCAAGATTTCATATGGAAAATAATCATCCAATGTTCTCTTGTTGATCACTACCTCACCGGTACCCGCTACTAGGCGTACACGAGCGATGGCTTTTTTTCTTCTACCTGTTCCTTGATATTGAACTCCCATCTCTTACCTCCTAATAGCCTAAATTTCCAATGTCTTAGGTTGTTGTGCCTGGTGAAGATGTTCCGCACCTGCATAAACCTTTAATTTGCCGTACATTTTTCTTCCCAATGAATTCTTTGGAAGCATACCTTTTACCGCAGCTTCAATCACTCTCTCAGGATTTCTGTTCAAAACTTCTCTTGCAGTTCTCTCTCTAAGATGTCCTACATAGCCTGTGTGCCATCTGTACTTCTTGGCATCCAACTTCTTGCCTGTAAGCTTTACTTTTTCCGCATTTACAACGATCACAAAATCTCCGCAATCGACATGTGGCGTGTAAGTCGGTTTATGCTTTCCTCTCAATACGGAAGCAATCTTTGTCGCCAATCTACCTAATGTTTGACCTTCTGCGTCAACAACAAACCATTCTCTTTCCACTTCATGTGGCTTTTGAATATAAGATTTCATTCTTTATTCCTCCAAAATAGGTCGTTTTGAAAATTTCACCCTTTTCAAAACAGCTTATGTCCACCCGGGGTCTGTGGGGTACATAACATACGAATTATAGTAGATTACGGCTGATAAGTCAATGAACAAAAAATGAACTTTCGTGTATTTTTTGTAAACGGATCATTATTCTTCGTAGATCTTTTCCCCTTTGATATAGACGGCCTTGACTTTGGATTGCACATCAAACGGATGCCCTTCCCAAAATACCAGATCCGCATCCTTTCCGACTTCGATCGATCCCAATCTGTCTCCCAAGCCCAAAATCTCGGCAGGATGAATGGTGATCGCCTTCAAGGCGTCCAATTCGCTCATCCCGGACTTGACCGCAAGTGCGGCACAAAGCGGAAGATATTGAAGCGGCGTGATCGGGCTGTCCGTCGTAATCGCCACTTTTACGCCCGCCTTGGTCAAGATGCCCGGCGTTTCAAAGGTCTTGTTCTTGAGTTCAAATTTGGTCTTGCTCGTAAAGCTCGGCCCCACGATTGCACTGTAATCCTCATCTTTTAAATAATCCGCGATCAAATGACCGTCCGTACAGTGATCCAATGTCAATTTCAATCTGAATTCCTTCGCGACGCGAATGGCGGAGAACACATCATCCGCTCTGTGGGCATGCGCCTTGAACGGAACCTCTCCCTTGAGCAGAGGAATCAGGGATTCGTACTTGATATTGAATTCCGGAAATTTTGTAATGTCCTTGTTTGCAAGCTCTTTTAACTTCATATATCGATGGGCTTTAAACAGCGTCTCTCTCATCAGAGCGACTGCGCCCATTCTCGTCTGAGGCGCCTTGTTCTTGGAGTTGTACACCCGTTTCGGATTTTCTCCGAACGCACATTTCATCGCCACATAGGGATCGATGACCATATCGTCGACACGTCTGCCGTGAAGTCGGATGACGGCTGCCTGTCCGCCAATGACATTCGCACTTCCCGGAGTCACGCACGCCGTCGTCACACCGCCTTTGATCGCCTCGTAAAAAGCTTCGTCCATCGGGTTGACGGAGTCGATGGCCCTTAACTGCGGCGTCACGGGATCGGTCATCTCATTCGTATCATTGCCCTCAAAGCCGATCGCCTCTTCCCAGAGACCGATGTGCGAATGCGCATCGATAAATCCCGGAAAAATATTGATTCCATTGGCTTCAATCACTTCTTCTCTCGGATAAACCCTTAAAATTTTTCTGATATTTGTAATCTTTCCGTCTTCAATTCTCAAATCATAACCGCTGAATGTGCCGTTTGTAATCGTATGAATTACGGCATTCTTTATTATCATATTCTCCTCCTCGCATCTACAGAATAAAATCACTCACAATTGAATTTGAAATATTCATTCCTTCGTTATTCAGGAAAATTCTGCCGTCCTTGATGCTCATATATTTCAAATCAATGTATTTCTGAATCTGATCTTTATACATCTCTAAAAAATCAATGGAAAACTCCCGATTGAGTTTCCCGTAATCAATTCCTTTCGAAAGCCGAAATCCCATCATAATTCGCTCCGATATCTCATCTTTCTCGCTTAGCTCCTGTCGATGTAAGATGGGCAACTCTCCCGAATGAATCGCTTTTACATAACTCTGATACGAATATGTATTTTCAACTCTGATTTTCCGTCTAGTATAAACCGCTGAAATTCCCGCTCCCAGTGTTTCATCCATATTCCAATACGCGCTGTTGTGAATCGCTTCAAAGGACTCTCTCGCAAAATTCGAAATCTCATATCTGTGATAACCGTGTCGGGCGAACCGTTCGACGATAAGATCGAACTGATCCGCTACGATATCATCGTCCATGGCGATCCATTTCTTTTTTTTCCAATCGCTGTACAACTTGGTTCCCTTATTGATCATAAGCGAATAAGTCGAAATGTGATCGGGTGAAAGCTCGATGATTTTGTCGATGCTGTCTTGCAATTCCTCCGGCGTCTGCGTCGGTATTCCATAGATCAAATCAAGGCTAATATTGTGAAAACCCGCCTTTCTGGCATTTTCATAAGCGCGTATCGAAAGCTCCCTGTTTCCGACCCTTCCGATCAGCCCCAAAATCCTGTCGGAGAAGGACTGAATGCCGATACTCGCTCGGTTGAATCCCAAATCTCGAAGGTGTTTCAACTTTTCGAAACTGCAATCCTCGGGATTCATCTCAATCGTCACTTCTTCGGATAAAAGTTCGAAATGCTCCACCACCGCACGGTAGATCTTTTCCAAATTTTTTTCCGAAAGCAGCGAGGGAGTTCCTCCTCCCAAATACAGGGTTTTGAGCACCTTCGGATAGCGTTTTGACAAGATCTCGATCTCCTTGACCAGAAGATCCGTGTATTCATCCTGTCTCGAAACTTCTCCGAACGTAACAAAATCACAGTAATTGCATTTTTTTGAACAAAACGGAACATGTAGATATAAGTACATTCTTCCCTCGCTTTTTCTGTCGACTCATAGGCATATTATACACTTATGCCGTTTTGGAGTCAATCGTAATCACTTCCTGCTTCAAGATTATTTTGGATGGGCATTTGACGACGCAATCGCCGCACATCGTGCATTTGTCGTAATCCACTTTCGCGATATCTCCGACCACGTGAATGGCGTCGTATTGACATGTCTTTTCGCAGATTTTGCAAGCGATACAGCCGACTTTACACGCCGTCTTGACATCCTTGCCCTTGTCTCTGGAATTACATCCCACCAAAACCGTATTGTCGAAAGGCACCAGCTCGATCAGCTGAAGAGGACATTCGACGACACATTTATTACAAGCCTTACAGGCAAACTTATCCACCTTCGCAATGCCGTCCACGATGTGAATGGCATCGAACGGGCAGACTCTGACACAGTTTCCGAAACCGATACAGCCGTAATTACAGCTCTTGGGGCCGCCGCTCGGAGCGACGAGCGCCATTTTACAGTCTCTGATTCCGTAGTATTCATAATTGTCGAAGGTTCTTGCAGGAGTACCCTTGCATTTTACAAAGGCGGTCATTCGCTTGGCGCCTTCCGCGGAAAGCCCCATAATCTCCGCAATCTTCTCGGCAACTTCCTCTCCTCCCACCGGACAGGCCGTACAAGGTGCTTCGCCCTTGGCAATCGCGGTCGCCAGACCGCTGCATCCCGGAAATCCGCAACCGCCGCAGTTGTTGCCCGGAAGGGCATCCAACACTTCCTGTTCCTTGGGATCGACATAGACGGAAAATTTCTCTCCCGCAACGCCCAAAAACAGTCCGATAAATAATCCTACACCGCTCACGATTAAAACGGAGCTCATTACTTCAGTCATAATCTCCCTCCTAAATCAATCCGGCAAATCCGAAAAATGCGATGGACATCAGTCCCGCCACCAACAAAACGGCGGGTGATCCCTTGACCGCAGGATGGATGTCGTTGTATTCGATCTTCTCTCTGATTCCCGCCAGGATGACGATCGCCACGGTAAATCCCACCGCCGTGGAAAATCCGTTGATTACGCTGTACAACACATTGTAATTCTTCTGCACGTTGATGACCGCCACCCCTAAAACCGCACAGTTGGTCGTGATCAACGGCAAGTAGACGCCGAGCGAATTATACAAAGACTTTACGTATTTCTTCAGGAACATCTCCACAAACTGCACGAGTGCGGCGATGACCAGGATGAATACGATGGTTTGCAGATATTGTAGTTTGGCGGGCAACAAGATCATATTATATAAAAGGCTTGTGACCAGTGACGCCAATGTGATGACGAAGATGACCGCACCGCCCATCCCCGCGGCGGTCTCCACTTTTTTGGAAACGCCCAAAAACGGACAAAGCCCCAGGAATCGACTGAGCACGACATTGTTCACAAATGCGGCGCCGATTGTGATTACCAACAGTTCTTTCATACTCATTCCTCCTTCGCCGCGTTTTCGTGCGATTCAGCAACTTCCGCCGGCTTTACAGGTGCCGCCGGTGTTACCGCCTCCGCCAGCTTTGCCGCTTTCATTTCCTTAGATGCCGGCACTTCAGGTTTTTCAACCGCCAGTTTTTCCGGTGCCGCCGCAGGTTTCTTGTCTCCCAAGGTCTCCGCCACACCGCAGTACTCGTCAAGTCCGCAAGTGACGCAGTGTAATTGTTTCGGTGCAAGTCCTTTTCTCATTCTGAACATATTCTGGGCAATCATGAGACATGCCAATATGATAAAGCCGCCCGGCGCCAAGATAAAGATGGTCGCCGGCACAAATCCCTCCGGCATAATCATGGTTCCGAATACCGCTCCGGTTCCGAACAACTCTCTGAACCCTCCCAATAAAGTGAGTGCGATACTGAATCCCAACCCCATTCCCAACCCGTCAAACAAGGAGCTGATCGGGTTGTTTTTGGATGCGAACGCCTCCGCACGCCCCAAGATAATACAGTTTACCACGATGAGCGGGATATAGAGACCCAAGCTCTTGTTCAAATCGGGAAGATATGCTTCCAGCAGCATTTGCACCAAAGTTACCAAAGAGGCGATAATGACAATATAGGAAGGAATTCTCACCTTATCCGGCACGATCTTTCTCACCGCGGAGATGATCATATTGGAGAAGGATAAGACCGCGGTGGTCGTAAGTCCCATTCCCAATCCGTTGGAAGCGGAGGTCGTCACCGCCAGTGTCGGGCACATGCCCAATAATTGAACAAAGACCGGATTCTCTCTGGCAATCCCGTTTTTCAATCTCTCAAACATAGCGCTCATAGCTTACCTCCTGCAACATTGAATACCGCTTTTGCGGAGTTTACCAGGTTGACGATCGCATTGGTCGTAATGGTGGCTCCGCTGATCGCGGCGATCTGATCGTCACCGGTCAGTTCGGATTTCGCCGCCTTTACAGAGCGATAGCGCTCCACATTTTTATCGGAAAATTGATGAATGAACTCGGGTGAAGTCGCATTCATCCCGAGACCCGGCGTTTCGGAGATCGTCAGAATGTACACGCCGTTGGTTCTGCCCTCGACATCGATCCCCACGGAGACGACGATATCGGAGCCGTAGCCCTCCAAACTCAGGATATTCATCACATAGCCGATGACGTTTTGATTCTGATCCAGCGCTTCTCCGA
>JAUMXJ010000046.1 GCA_030529205.1 Bacillota bacterium
CTTCCTTCAGCTTCTTGACGGTCTCTTCGTCCATTTTGGAGGATACGGTGATGGAGACCCCCGGAATATCCTGTGTGTATTCCAATACTTCCGTGACATCCACCGCATCCGGGAATTCTTTCGCGTACCTGGTTCTCGCATCCGCAAATGTCGCCGCGACATCCACGTCTCCGTTGAGCAACAGCTGGAGCGCCTTGTCGTGTCCGCCGGCATAGAGATACTGAATGTCTTTTTCCAAGTCAATTCCCTTTTCTTTCAAAAGAGCTGCCGGAAAGAGGTATCCGCTGGTAGAACCCGCTTCGACAAATGCCACTTTCTTTCCTTTGATGTCTTCGAGTGTCTTGATTCCGGAGTCTTTTCTCACCAGAAGTTGGCTCTTGTAGGTGGTCGATCCGTTTTTCTTCACGACGACGAGGATGGGTTTCGCTTTGAATTCTTCCGATGCGTGTACGCTGGCAAACGGCGGAATCAGTCCGAAATCTACGGCTCCCGAGCCGAATCCTTCGACGACGGCGACATAGCTGGTAGCCGTGAATGCCTTGACTTTGATGCCCATTTCCTTACTGAGCATTTCTTCGAGAGGGGCGACGTCCTCGATGAGCTTGTCTCCGTCACGGTGCGGGACGAATCCCATGACCAGTTCCTTCGGTTTCTGCTCCCCGCAGCCTGTAAACAGGGTGAGGGCGATTGCCACTGCCAAACAAATACTGAGCAATTTTTTCATTACATACCTCCAATAGAGTAATACACTACATTCTAGCACCTTAGGTCAAAACAATCAAATCACGAAATTTTTGTTTTTCGAGCGTCCGGGCTACTACATTCTGTCGAGGATGCGGCCGTCTCTCGAGACGGTTACGATTTGCCACGGAAGGAACTTGCCGCTTTTGCGCAGTGCCTGTTCCGTTGCGGTCTGCATTCCGGCACAGCACGGAACTTCCATGCGCACGACGGTCACACTTTTGATGTCGTTCTGTCCGATGATCTCGGCGAGTTTTTCGCTGTAATCGAGGGAGTCGAGTTTCGGGCAGCCGATGAGGGTGATTCTGCCCTTCATAAATTCTTCGTGCATCCCGGCGTAGGCGAAAGCGGTGCAGTCCGCGGCAATCAGAAGTCTTGCTCCGTTGAAGAACGGTGCGTTCACGGGCACGAGTTTGATTTGGCACGGCCACTGCCCGAGTCGGGACGGGGCTTCGGTCGTCGGGTTCTGCTCGGAGTCGGTATTTCGATTCATGGTCATCATTCCTTGCGGAAACTGCGCTTGCGGAAATTTAGCTTGAGGAAACTGTGCTTGTGAAAGTTGACCTTGCGGAAATTGAAGAACCTTCATGCCGGGACAACCGCCGGACGGCTTTTGGGGAGACGGCTGCATCTGAACTTGCGCCTGCACCTGAGTTTGAGTTTGCATCTGAGCTTGCGCCTGCGCTTCCTGTTTCAGGCGAATGCTCTCAAGTACCGCAGCCTCATCGTATGCGGGAGCTTCCCGTTCTTCAAATGTAATCGCCTTTTGCGGGCAGCTCGGAAGGCAGTCTCCGAGTCCGTCACAGAAGTGCTCGCGCACCAGCTTCGCTTTTCCGTCTATGATGTCGATGGCGCCTTCATGGCAGGCGGTGGCACACAGTCCGCAGCCGTCGCATTTGTCTTCATCGATTTTAATGATTTTTCTGATCATATTTTCCCCTCTTCGTCTTCCCGTTTTTTCTTCTTTTCGTAAGTATGATAACGAAAAAACGGCTCTTGAGATGTTGTTATAACCACATTTTGTGTGATTCATGTTACCATGTAGATAAACGAGAGAAAGCGGGAGGAGGCGAAAGGGGCAAGGTATGAAAAATCCGATGATTAAAAACAGTGTGATATTTCGGGGAATGGAGGATGGGGAGATTTTGGAAGCACTGAAAGAGCTGGGTGCGGAATCTGCGGTGTACATGAAGGGCGAGGCGGTGCTACAGGCAGGAGAGACAACGGAGCGCATGGGCTTGGTGCTGGACGGAAGAGTGAGCATTGAGAGCAATGATGTCTGGGGAAACCGAACCGTCCTCAGCCATGCGGGCAGAGGGCAGTTTTTTGCGGAGACCTATGCTTTGTTGCGCGACGAGTCGCTGATGGTCGACGTGGTGGCGGTGGAGGAAACGCACATCCTGTTTCTGAAAATCGGGCGTGTACGCAGCGGAGGGAAGCCCTGGATGGGAAAGATGCTGGAGAATCTTCTGCGGATCTCGATGCAAAAGAATCTGATGCTCTCCGCGCGGAGTTTTCATACGGCACCGAAAAGCGTGCGCGGAAGAGTGACGGCCTACTTGAATTCCGTTTCTCTTCAGAAGAAAAGTGCGGAGTTCGATATTCCGTTCGATCGTCAAAGCTTGGCGGACTACCTCAATGTCGAGCGCAGCGCGTTGTCGAAGGAGCTGGGGAAGATGCAGCGGGAGGGAATGATTACGACGCGCAAAAATCACTTCGCGGTGCATGTGGAGATGTGAGACCGCTTTTACGTACATGCGTCAATCACATAAACCCTATTGTATTTTATTGTTTTTTGTCGTGCGAGGTCTCGAGGTATTGTCCTCTGTCGAGGTCGTAGAATTTTGTAAATCCTTCGTTCTCCAGGTTTTGAAGCTGTTTTCCGAATTTCTTTTTCTTCAGAAAAATGCTCGAGATTTCTCCTTCCGGCAGTCTTCGCGAAAACGCCAGAGCGTCTTTGAATTTATCCGAATGTTCGACGAGGACGGCTGTGCGTTCGATGCGGGAATCTCCGGTTATCGCCTGATCTCCGAGCAGGTCGCAGATGCGTTCGAAGCCGATCGAGAAGCCGGCGGCCGGCGCGTCTGTGCCCGAGATTTTACCGATCATCCTGTCATAGCGTCCGCCGCCTCCGAGGGCGGATCCGTATTTCGGACTGAAGATTTCAAAAATCGTCGCCGTATAGTAGCCCATGCCGCGCACCAGGGTCGGTTCGAAGCGGACGGTGACCCCGTTTCCGTTATTTTCGCCGCCTTCGCCTCCGTGTGCGAGAGCGGATGTGATGATTGCAAGATTTTCCGCCGCTTCCGGGCTGTACTTGGCGATGTCCGCGATGGTGATCCCTTCGATATTGTCGAGAAGGGCTGTTCCGTCGAGATTCTTGGACGCGAGTTCTTTGAGAACACCGTCCTTTCCGATTTTGTCGAGCTTGTCAAGGCTGATGCATACTTCATCCGCGCGTTCGAGCGGCAGTCCGGATGCGGTTACCAGCGCAATCAGGAATCTTCGGTCGGAGATGAGAATCTCATAACCGGTGAGACCGATGCTGTCGAGCGCTCTCGTTGCAGCGTTCAGAATCTCGATTTCCGCAAGCGGGGTGGGATCGCCGATAATGTCGACATCGCACTGTACAAAGGAGCGATAGCGTCCTTTCTGCGGACGCTCTCCGCGGTACACCATACCCATTTGAATGGATTTGAATATGCCCGGCAGCTCGTTTCTGTTGTTGGAGTAAAAGCGTGCGAGCGGCAGGGTGAAATCGAAGCGGAGGCCGAGATCGGCGAGGTCATTTTCCGAGACGGGGGACTGCGCCAGTGCTTCGTCGAGTTTTTCGCCGCGCTTCATGATTTTGTATATGAGTTTTTGATTTTCGCCTCCGTCTCCTCCGGTCAGGTTGCTGATATTTTCGATGGAAGAGGTTTCGATTTCCGTAAACCCGCAGGCGGTGTAGGCGGATCTGATTTTTGCCGCAATGCGGTCTCTGTGCGCTTTTTCTTTCGGAAGAAAATCGCGCATTCCTTTCGGCGGTGTTGCAAGGTACATAGGGACCTCCTGATTTATGTTCGAATTGATTGACGATGGTAAGTGTTTGCGGTAACCGTAATGATGTTGTCTACGGTTATGTTTTCGCAAACGATTACATTGATTATATCATTGCAGAGCGAAATGATAAACGGTGTGGTCGAAGAGAAGTGAGATTCCGTGAGTATAAAAAAGGAATGAAGACATGCCGTGTCTTCATTCCTTTTGCTATAAGTCGGAATAAAACTGATCTCCTGATTGTTTCTGCTACGAATTCTTCTTGTTCGAGTACTGTGGAAGCCTGTTGGTGACCGGAACCCAAATCAGGGTGAGAATCACGATGGCGATAATCAGTTCCGGAATGAGGAATGCGTTGTACTCCAGTGAATGAATCCACGGGTTTTTGTCACCCGCGTATTCTTCGAAGAATATCGCACCGGAGACGAGATGGCAGGAGTATCTGACGGAGAAACCGATGATTGCTCCGATGATTGCAATCACGACGGACTTGACGTTAAACTTTTCCATGAGTTTGGTCGAAGCAAGTCCTGCCAGGCCGACGGCACCGAATGCGAGGGGATAATCGAGCATTCCCTGCACAAATCCGATGACATAGCCGCCAAACTGCATCTGCAGGAGTCCGTGGATGATGCCCACGAGCACGCCTCTGACAATGCCCCAGCGGTATGCGATAAAGAGAAGCGGGATCATCGATCCGGCGGTTACCGAACCGCCGAGCGGCATTTCGAACAGTTTGAACTGTGAAAGGACGAATCCGAGCGCCAGCATGATGCCGGCTTCTACAATAAACCTTGTATTTTTGTTCATAAAAAAACCTCCTAATGCTGCGATCAGAGGCTGTACGAATATGAATTATCCTATGTAATCACATCCCTACGCTAGCCTTACCTAGATCAGGTTCAAGGGTATTTCTCAGCCGCAGCACCCCTTGTGAATATGCCAATAGGCTACAACAGCGTTTCGTGTTTGTCAAGTCTTTTGACCGGGGCTGCTTTGTGTCGGAAGGGTGAAAATGTAATATAAAATCTCTGTGACAGGGCGTTTCAAAAGGTGTTCTGAAGTGTTATAATTCAATGAATAAGCATGATTTTGTCGAAGGATGCCGTTCCGAACGGGTCGGAAAAGACGTCGGATCGGAGCGGCAAGCGTGATTGTGCGAATATCTAATATATGGAGGGCGAAATGATTTTACGTGAAGGGCTGTCGTATGATGATGTGCTTTTGGTTCCGAGAAAATCGGAGATTTTACCGACGGATGTCTCGGTTAAGACGGAGTTGTCGCCGGGGATTACGTTGAATATTCCGATTATCAGCGCGGGCATGGATACGGTTACGGATTCGAAGCTTGCGATTGCAATTGCACGCGAGGGCGGTATCGGGATCATTCACAAGAATATGACCATTGAGGAGCAGGCGCTCGAGGTGGACAAAGTCAAGCGTTGTGAGCACGGCGTCATCGTGGATCCTTTTTCGCTTTCTCCGGATCATCAGGTGAAGGATGCGGAAGCGTTGATGAGCCGTTATCGCATTTCGGGTGTCCCGATTGTCGATGAAAAGAAGGTTTTGGTGGGAATTATCACCAATCGCGACATTCGTTTTGAAAATGACATGGAAGCGCGCATCGGGGATGTGATGACGAAGGACAATCTGGTGACGGCGCATCCGGAAATCGATTTTGAAGAGGCGGGGGAAATCCTCAGAAAATACAAGATTGAGAAGCTTCCGCTCGTGGATCACAATCGCGTGCTGAAGGGTCTCATCACCATCAAGGATATCGAAAAGAAAATCGTCTATCCGAACAGGGCGACGGACGGGATGGGAAGGCTTCTCGCCGGAGCTGCTGTGGGAATCACGGGCGACTATATGGATCGTGTCAAGGCGCTGATCAAGGCGGGAGTGGACGTAATCGTCGTGGACTCCGCACATGGTCACAGCAAGAATGTCATCAACACCGTGACGGCGATCAAGCAGGCGTTCCCGAGTATCTGTCTGATTGCGGGCAATGTCGCGACGGCTGAAGGGGTGCGGGATTTGGTCGCTGCAGGCGCGGATGTCGTGAAAGTGGGAATCGGTCCGGGATCGATCTGTACGACAAGGGTCATCGCGGGAATCGGCGTACCGCAGTTTACGGCGGTGGCGGATTGTGCGGAAGAGGCGCACAAGCTCGGGAAGACCATCATTGCGGACGGCGGTGTGAAGTATTCGGGCGATATCGTGAAGGCGCTCGGTGCGGGGGCTGCGGCAGTGATGCTCGGCTCGCTCTTCGCAGGAACGGAGGAGAGCCCGGGGGAAACCATCATCTATCAGGGCAGAAACTACAAGGTCTATCGCGGTATGGGCTCTATCGAGGCGATGGAGAGGGGCTCGGGCGACCGATACTTCCAGAATGATACGAAGAAGTATGTTCCGGAAGGCGTCGTGGGTCGTGTTCCGTACAGGGGACATCTCAAGGATGTCATCTATCAGCTCGTTGGCGGTATCAAGTCGGGGATGGGCTACTGCGGTGCAATGAATCTGAAGATTCTCCGCGACAATGCCGAGTTTGTCAAAATCTCGAGCGCGGCGCTTCGCGAAAGTCATCCGCATGATATCGCGATTACGAAGGAGTCGCCGAACTACAGCACGGCGCAGTTCGACTAAGGGTTACGGGCGTTGCGATACGGGCGTTGCCATATGCGACTGTATAAAAGTGCGAAACGGTCGTCAAAGGTTGTGAAAAGTTGTGAAGTGCTGTGAAGAGTTTGCGGCTTTGATGAAATTTTGATGATGATATGAAAAGTTGAAATATATACGGGGAGGAAGGTATGAAGTATGGAAGAAAGTTTATCGGATGGATGATTGTTTCCGCACTTGCGGCGTCAACTCTGGCGGGTTGTTCCGATTCGGGCGCGGGCGGTGTGCAAAGCGGTACGCAAAATGTCGTGACGGTTACGACGCAGCCGTTATCGTCCGAATCTTCGAGCACTTCGGGCACGACCGCGGGCACCTCGTCGTCGGATGCGACCGTGACTTCGACGAGCACCTCCTCTCAATCAGCGGTTAAAATCGGGGCGCTGGTCGGCGACGGCACCGATGTGTTCAAGCACTGGCACGGGGGAATAATCGGCAAGCGTCCTGCGAGCGGCGTGGTGACGGATCTGAAGATCTCGAATGAGGATTATACATATATTAGGGATTTGGGTCAGTCGATCGGGCTTCAACCGGTTTATCGGATTCCGCAGATCAATCTCAAGTCGGACGCCGCACGCGCTTTCAACGAGTACATAAAGAAGCGCGCCGAAATCGACCTGAGCGGGGTGGCGAGGCAGATCAAGGGCAGTGAACAGGGGCTGCGGAACGACAATATCAAGGGATTGATTTATATGGATTACGCGGTGAACGAAACGCCTCGCTATATCAGCATCGTCCTGTACAAGCTCAACAATATGACACCGCAGAACCCTTGGATGCGCGTTGATGCCTTTGTGTATGACAAGAATTCTTCCAAGGTGCTGAAATTGAGTGACCTGCTGGATGATTTCGGGGTGGCGCATACCGACGGGATTGCCGCTCTGGAAGCACTGTATCCGAAGCACAATATCGAGCTGAAAAAGGGTGACAGCGGGTACACGTACATGCAGGAGTATGCCTTCTATTTGCAAAGGCTCTGGGGTGTTTTTTATGATATGAATTCCAATCACGGGGTTCGCGGGTATGAGGAGTATTTCGATATCGAGGGCTTCGACTGGAGTTTTTATGCGCCTCTTGCGCTGTATGTGGCGCATGAGGACGGAAAGGATGTGCTCCGTTTGATTCACCGGGATGCGAGGATTACGGGGGTGGATGATTCCACCGGCAATATTTCGTACGAGCGCAAAATTTTGGATGAGTCGTTCGAGGCGATTCGAAGCGGCGAACGCAAGGTGAACAAGGTGTTTGCAGCGTATGCGGGGGACGCGCCGGAGGAGGTTCTGGGCATTGTCGCGTATCTCGGCAGCGAG
>JAUMXJ010000047.1 GCA_030529205.1 Bacillota bacterium
AAGAACTTTATCGATAGAATTGCGCGATTTTACTTTTCCCTTGGTTTTTCAGTATTTGTCTCAAATCAGAATCTATTTTCAACGGAAGAAGCGGATCTCTGAAAATAGCGGTTCCGATTGCGACGGCATGTGCCCCGACCCTCAGGAATTCAATGACATCCTGCGCACAGGAAATCCCTCCCATTCCGATTATCGGGATTCGAACACAGGAGGCGACGGCATCAATGCATCTGAGTGCAACGGGCTTAACGGTTGCCCCGGACATCCCGCCGAACCCTCTCCGGAGAGGTTTCTCCCCGGTTCTCCAGTCCACGGCAAGTCCCGTCACCGTATTGATCATGGAGAGAATCTCAGCTCCCTCCGCCTCACAAACTTTTGCTATATCGACTATATTGGTGACATTCGGCGTCAACTTCACAATCAGCGGAGAAGCCGTAACCGCGCGAACCGCACGCACAATTTCCGCAGTCATTTTCGGATCCGTCCCGAAAGACATCCCGCCCGCCGATACATTCGGACAGGAGATATTCAGCTCGACAGCATCCACATGCGCATCCACCGTACGCGCCATCTCCACCATGTCCGAAATACTCTCTCCGTTGATATTGGCAATAACGGCGACATTCTTGCCGCGAAGAAACGCCGCCTCATGCGCAATGAAATGTTCCACGCCCGGGTTTTGCAGACCGACGCTGTTGATCATCCCGCCTGTGATTTCAACTACACGGCGTCCGGGGTTTCCAGCCTTCTGCGCAAGTGTTAATCCTTTTACCGAGACCCCGCCCAATATGCCGATATCAAAAAACGCATCGTACTCCCGGCCGAATCCGAATGTCCCGGAGGCCATGGTAAGTAGGCTCTTCAGCTTGAATCTGCCGAGTTCTACCGCAAGCGGATCACAACACGCCCCGGATATGTCACAATCTCCCCCGGAGGCGGCATGACATTTCCCGGCGTTGTCACAGCTACCGGCGGCTTGATTCGCCGTTTCTTTCGAAAGAGATGTTTGGGAAACTTCCGCACCGCTTCGAATCACATCCACAACGGGCCGTATATTTGTCAATCTCGAATCATCCGCACCGTTGCGACATCCTCCTTCCAACTTCAACTCCGACGCCCGAAACATCGGTCCGTCCGCACAAACGCGCGCGTATTGATGCGGCGCATGGACCTCGGTCGTACACACCAGACATGCCCCGACTCCGCACCCCATGTGTGCCTCCGTCAGAAGTTGCGGATCATACCCGTGCGCGATACACAGAAGTGCCAATGCATCCAACATTTTTTTCGGTCCGCAGATAAAAATATCGTCATACGCCCGCTCCGTACCGTGTTTATGGGTTTTCAAGAGTTCTTCGACAACCGGGAGCACAATCCCGTGATGCGGCTGCGCGCGTCGTCGACATGCGGAATCCTGAGCGTCCCGAATCAAGTCGTCCAATGCGATTTCTTTGTTTTCGGTGCAGACATGAGTGGCATAGGAAGCAAAATACGGTTCTCCCCGAAACCCGATGACAAAATCGACCTGTTCGCGATTTTCACTGTCCAATGCGGAGACCAGCGGAAGCAACGGAGCGACTCCGATTCCGCCCCCGATTACCAGGTAGCGGGCTTCCTTGTCAATTTCATGCGGTAATTCGAATCCTCTTCCGAGAGGTCCGAAGCACTCGATTTCATCCCCGACTTCTCGCGAAACAAGGTCTCTCGTCCCTTCTCCCGCGACCCGAATCGCCAAATCGATAAATCCTTCGCCGCTCCCGCACAGGGAAATCGGCCGTCTGAGATACTCATTATCGGGCTGAAGTTGAAAAAAACAACCGGGATAAGAATCCCCATGCCATTCCAATCGGAGCAAAAACACGTCTCCGATCGCGGCGTTCTCCGTGTAGACCAGCTTTTTATCCAAAATTTTGCAAGACGCGCTCGTTTTTCTATAAGCCATACTCATCTGTCCCATCCAAACTACCCCTTTGCTCGAATTCGCCCCTGTTCGTTCATGTTTCCCGTGAACGATCGGTTTGTATTCCCGCTCTTGTTTTACCTGCTTCGACGCACCGACTTAAAATCCTGCTTCATCCGCTCGGCGGCATTGCGCATCGCCTTCATAAAACCGACCCCTTCTTCTTTTGCATAGATGATGCCTCTCGAAGAATTGATGTAGGCTCCGTTTCCGGCTGCGTCAAATGCCCCCGCAACATCTTGTGCGGTTCCCCCCTGAGCACCGTACCCCGGAACCAGAAACGGCACACTCGGCATCTGCCGACGAAGCTCTTTCAGCTCCGAAGGATGGGTTGCCCCCACCACCGCACCGATATTGGAATAACCGTACTTGCCGATGCGCTCGGAAGAAAGCTGCTGTGTCATAGCTCCCATCACCTCATAAATGCGTCTTCCGTCCTCCGTCCGAAGATCCTGAAGCTCCGCGCTGGAGGGATTGGAGGTCTTTACAAGAACAAAAATCCCCTTGTCATAATCGTCGACAAATTTTATAAATTCTCTCAGGCAGTCGCTTCCCAGGTACGGATTGACCGTAATAAAATCCGCTTCCAGACCGGTCTTGCCGAGAAACGCTTTGGCGTATGCTGCCGAAGTGGACCCGATGTCCCCGCGCTTCGCGTCCGCAATCACAATAAAATCCCGATATCTGGCGTATCGCACCACCTCCGCATATGCGTCGAGTCCCGCGGAGCCGAGGACTTCAAAGTATGCGAGCTGGGGTTTCACAATACACGATAGCCCCTCGACGGAGTCGATGATTGCTTTTCCAAATTCAATCACCGCATTCGCATAACTCCTCTCGGTTTCTCCGTATTTGGAAATGGCCATTTCTCTCATTTCCACAGGGAGTTTTTCAAATACCGGATCGATTCCCACAATAATGGGGGAATCCAGTTCATTCGTCTTTTCAATCAAGCGATCTATCAGCATAGCGCCTCCGATATGTCTTTTAAGCTGTTCTTCTTACTGTTGCGGGTATCGGTACACGAGTCCGCCTCTTTTAAAAGTTGCAAGAATTCTTCCGCGGTATGTCCTGCCGTCAAACGGCGTATTTTTTCCCTTTGACACGAATGTACGCGCATCCACTGTAAAATCCGCATCGACATCCGCGAGAACCAAATCCGCCCACCGTCCTTTTTCAATCACTGCACGATCGTTCAAACCCAAGATCTCCGCAGGATTTTCACACATCAGTTCAATCAGCTGTGGGTACGAAAAACCGTTGTTCTTTACCAGCTCGGTATTGACGACAGCAAACGCAGTCTCCGAGCCGCTGATTCCCATGGTTGCTTTATTGAATTCTCGCTCTTTGCTCTCTTTCTCATGCGGTGCATGGTCCGTGGAGATGCATTCGAGCACGCCGCTTCTGAGCGCTTCGATAACGGCGAGTCTGTCCTCTCTGCCGCGAATCGGCGGATTGACCTTACTCATCGGATTGAGCGGGTCGACCATTGTGAGATCGAGTGCGATATGATGCGGTGTAGCTTCTCCCGTTACCCGTTTCCCTTCCGCTTTTCCTCTGCGGATTGCCTCGATTGCGCCTACAGTACTTACATGGCAAACATGAAGATGTGCACCGTCAATCAGCAAATCCACATCGCGACGAACAATATTGTCTTCAGCCTCCGCCGGAGAACTCGCTCCGCCGAGCTTGGAGGTGATGTCGTGATCCTCGGAATGCGTCATGACCGGGATTCCGAGCGCCTTGGAAGACTGATAAGCCTCCACCATGAAGTCGTTGTTCATTGTGGTTCTTCCGTCATCCGAGATGGCACAGGCGCCGGTTTCATGGAGCGCCCGATGATCCGCGAGCTCTTCTCCCTTGATTTCTTTTGTAATGGCACCGCAGGGCAATACATCGATTACGGCGTCCCTGCGGATGATCTCACCGAGCTCCGCAAGCGTCTCCGCGGAATCCAACGCCGGCTTGGTGTTGGGCATACAAACCACCGTTGTAAAGCCGCCCTTCGCCATGGCTCTGGACCCGGTATAAACCGTCTCCTTCTCTGTAAAACCCGGCTCTCTCAGATGAACATGGAGGTCGATGAAACCCGGAAAGAGCATTTTTCCCGTTCCGTCGATGACCTGCACATTGTCAGACATCACCGCCATATTCTTTGAAACTTCTTTTATCTTACCGTCTTCCCCGATAAGTACGTCCGTCACTTCATCCAGCTTCGCCTTTGGCGACACAACATGAGCATGTTTAATCAGTATCAATTCAACCTCCGATTGCCTTATTTAAAAATTGCCGAGTTATCTAACCCGGCAAGTAATGTTAGTAATGTCCGACTTCCGGAACAATACATATGAAACGCATTTTTTTGTCTTTCGATTTGTTGATGAACTGGTGGAGTTTGTTGTTCGGGATGTATGCATATCCGCCTTCCGCCAATTCATGCTCCTTTCCGTCGATGAAAACAACTCCCTCCCCTTCCAGACAATAGTTGATATGCGGCCAATCGTGAGAATGTCTCGGAGAATATCCCTCCGGATCGAGCTCCACCACTCTCATCACATATCCTTCCCAACCTTCTTTCGGCGAGACGATTGCCTTCATAAATGCACCCTTTGCATCCGGAGATGCGGAAGGTAATGCCTTGATATCTCTTTCATGTGCTACTATCATAATTTCTCCCTTAATCTGATATTTTAAGTCCGTTACGAGAGAAATTATACATCAAAATTGGAAGAGAATCAATTTGTCATCTTCATCACAGCGGCTTGAAAAGAATAATTTTTCTTTGTTTCATAAATTATTCAAAATCGAAGTGAAGACGCATCCTACTTTCCGAAGGAGAGAATTCGAAAATCTTCATCGACCAGAATGGCATACCGCTTGTCGGCTTTGTGCTTGTATTTATGTGCCTTCACTTTGCCGCTGCTCTCTTTTACGGTATAAATCGACCGAAACTCTTTGTCTTTCCTCTTCTCTTTGTCGGACTTGATTTCATTGCGATACGCGAGCGCCTTTCTCGCATAATCGACAATATTCACGGCATCGACCTCCGCCCCGTGTTTGTCGAAGTGGTAGTCGATCGAGTCGTGAATCGTCTCGAATGTTCCCTTGTTCCAATACGAAGAGAGTTCTTCTTCCAGGATTCTTTTTCTGGTCGTTCGATCGCTTGCGAAGAGCTCGCCGTCCGTGTAAATATCATAGGAAATCTCGACGATTTCGGATGATCGTTTCTGCGGGAGCGGCACTTGCACGCTTTGTTCGGATCTTGCGGTCGCTTCTCCCTTTCCTTCAGCCTGCAATTGACCGGATGAAACGCGGACAACAACCGTAACCGGGGAATCGGTATTGTTATAGACATGTGCCGTAATGTAGTCCGGATCCGTATCGAATATGAGATCCAGCGACTCTACATGTGCGACGCTTGCATCCGCCGTATCCTCGCCGGAATCGTCACGAAACAGCCCGTCCCCGCTGAAGATCGCATAGAGGGACACCGCAATCAGAATAAGCACCAATACGATTAATCTTGTGTTTTTCATATGGCTATTTTAACAAAGAATGAATGTTTTGAAAATACGGAGGTTATGGTAGTATAGAATCATGAAAAAACTATTATCGGTGCTTTTTTTGTGTGTGCTTTTCATCGTCGGAACAATAGACGGAACAATCGTCGGAACAACAGGCGGGGCCGTTTCGATGGTATTTGCGGATTCCGAGACGGAGGAAACGGATATTCCGGATGTGGCGGAACCGAAATTGGAAGCGGAGGCTTATCTTTTGATTCTCAAAAACTCCGGGCAGGTTTTGGCTTCCAAGAATCCCGACCGCATTATGTATCCGGCGTCCCTGACCAAGATTATGACGGCGCTTGTCGTGTTGGACAAGGTCAAAAATCTGGATGAAAGGGTCACCATTGATGAAAAATCTCCCTTTATCGAGGGCACCAAAATCTATCTCTCCCCCGGCGAACAAATCAGTGTGCGGGATTTGCTTTACGCTTTGATTCTCGTATCGGGAAATGATGCCGCCTCCGCACTTGCCGTTCATGTTGCGGGAGGAATTGATGAATTCGCCCTCATGATGAATGATATGGCGATGAAGCTGGGATGTAAAAATACGAACTTTGTCAATCCGCACGGTCTGCACGATGATGCCCACTATACCACCGCAAACGACCTCTACATCATCGCCAAAGCGGCGATGGATGTTCCCGTGTTTGCCGAAATCGCATCGAGCTTCACCCATGTCGTGGAACCTACAAACAAGCAGCCGGAGCAGCGCGTTCTGTACAGCACCAATGCGCTGATCAAGGACGCGTACCTCAGCTATGAGCTGAGAGAAGATCTGTACGGGAACACGGTCAACACGTATTATGAGTTTGCGAACGGTGTCAAAAACGGCTACACCGATCAGGCGGGCTTCTGTCTCGTCTCTTCCGCAACCTACGGAAAAAATACCGTATTCGCGGTCGTACTCAAGACGGAAGAAAACTTGCTGTTTGAAGAAAGTGCGAAACTTTTGGAGTACGGTTTGTTCGGGTTTCGCGATTATGATTTGAAAAAGGCGGGAGAGGTCATCGGCACTTATGAATTGAGAGACAGTCAAAAAACCGTAATCGAACTGGTCCCGATTCTGCCCCTGACCACCATGCTCAAGGCGGAGCCGAAAGACGGAGAAATCACATATGTCACGAATCTGAAAAAGAATATCACGCTCCCGATTCGAAAGGGAGAGCCCCTGGGAACCATTGAAGCGTTCAAAGGAGACGTATCTCTCGGATCGATTGAAATCGCGGCAAATGCGGATATATCGGGACGTGCACTGCTGGACGACAATCTGGAGGTGTTTTCAAAAGGATTCCGGTTCAATTTTTGGAAGCTTTTGTTATACGGCATGGAGATCGTCGTGATGTTCTTTGTCGTCATCATCTCCGCCTATCACCTCGGGCTGCACCCGAACTCTCCGCAGTGGCGCAGAAGAAAGAGGGAGCAGAGGGCGGGACGTAAATAGTGAAGCTTCGACACGACATTCGCCCTGACCGATAGTAAGACTGAATCCTAAAATAAAAAGCTTCCCCGTTTGTTGTCGACTTTCATGATCATCGGATGAACGCACCGACGAACGAAACCGACAATCAGAAGTAGAGGGAAGCTTTGTTTTTTATCGGCGGAGACTAAAAATCTACCGCTTGCGAGGCATCGGCAATAAACTCGATTTCCACAACCGCGCCCAGAGGAAGTGCCGCAACCTGAAACGCGGAACGCGCAGGCTTATGCTCTGAAAAATACTCGCCGTAGACTTCGTTCATCGCGGCGAAATCTGCGATATCCTTCAAGAAGACTGTTGTCTTCATCACATTGGAAAGGGAAAGACCCGCTTCTTCCAAAATCGCCTTTGCATTTTCAATGCAGTTTCTGGTCGCTTGTCTGATTTCCGTCTCGAGAACGCCGTCCTTAATCGGAAGCTGCCCGGAAAGAAAGACCGCTTTTCCGTTGGTAATCGCCTGCGAGTACGGCCCCACCGCTGCAGGTGCCTTGTCTGAATGAATTGCTCGAATCATAGGTAATCCTCCTGTTATCTTATTTCAAGTATAATCCGTTTCCTTATGTCTTAATCTTATCATTTTCTTTTTGTTTTCGAATTGCGGAAAACATCGCCGCGGAATTCGGA